>CAILUH010000245.1 GCA_903837335.1 uncultured beta proteobacterium
GCAAGATGGTCTGCTGAATAGGAGTCCGTAGACGCTGGGTCTGAAGCTGAGAAAGCTTGATTAGACGTACTCATTGACTTTCATTTTAGCAAATCCTAAATCTTTCCGGTAAGCCAATATCCCACTAAACCAACAGTTTCATGTAAAAAATTAGCCCATTGTTGTGCCCCGAGGGTCAGATCAAAGCCGGTCCAATCGAGATAACTACGAGTTTGATAGTCCACCGGAAAAGGCAATACGGTAATGCCTTGCTGCTTAAAAATCTGTGTTGAGCGCAACATGTGACTGGCTGAAGTCAGCAAAATCCAGGGTTGCTTAGCGCCGCCTGCTTCAATTAGTAAAGGCTTGAGCAGTACCGCGTTTTCATATGTATTGCGTGAACGCCCTTCAAAATATCCCCGGTGAGCACCTAAGCCCTGCTCTTGAATCAGTTGCTTAAAGGCCTCTGCTTCTGGCATGCCCTGCGGCGACAAGTCGCCTGAACTGCCTGTGAAGATGAAAGGCAAATCGGGATACAAGCGCATTAATTCAAAAGCTTTGGTTGCTCGCTCGGCAGCTGAACCTAAGGAAACCTGCTGGCGATCGCTAGTGGTATCGCCGTCGATTGCCCCGCCTAAAATAATTAAGCCGCCCACCTTATCGGGCTGTAGGGTCTTTAAATCTATCGGTGGAATGGCATTTTCAAGGGCTCTTAAAGGTAATTCGGATAGGGGTAAATAGCCAATAATAAAAAATCCGATCAGTGTCATTTGCAGAAATCGTTTGCAAAGTGCATATTTTCTTAAGAGCAAAAATAGCAAGGCAAATAAAACGCTCAGCAAAATCAAATTGAATGGTTCAATGCAAAATTGGGTAATTTTGCTAGCAATAAAAAATACGGTATCCATCAGCCTTATCTTAGTGGATACAGAATGGCCAGAGCCAAATACACCCGATTAGCCAATTAGCTCTAAGATAGTGGCTATGAGCAATCGAACCTCCCGCAAAGGCCTCGTTTGGTTACGGCGTGACTTACGCCTCTATGACCATGCGGCGCTTAAGCATGCTTTAGCCGAGTGTCAAGCGGTCTTTATTTGCTTTATTTTTGATGCTGACATTCTTGATCAACTACCGGGCCAACACACTAATGCCGACCCTAGTAAACCTCCCCTACTAAAATTTGATCGGCGCGTTGATTTTATTTGGCAAAGTTTAGCCGAAATCGATCTTGAATTGCGCAACCAAGGCAGCGGTTTAATTGTTCGGCACGGTAAAGCTGCTGAGGAAATTCCGCTGCTTGCTCAAGCCTTGGGAGTAAGTGCGGTGTACACCAATCATGACTATGAGCCAACTGCAATTGCGCGCGACTTAGCCGTATCTCAAGCGCTTAAAAAAAATGAAATTGGTTTTTATGACTTTAAAGATCAAGTGATTTTTGAGAATCAAGAAATTCTGACGAATTCGAATACCGTATTTTCCGTTTTTACGCCTTACAAAAATAACTGGTTACGTAGTTTGCGTGAAATTGATTTAGCGCCACATGATTGTCTGCCAAAAGCCGGCCAATTTGCCCGCCTACCGAAGGCCTTCGATTTAGGCCTACCTTCTTTAGAGTCCTTAGGCTTTCAATCGACCGGTCTCGAGCAATATTTACCAGCAGGTAGTAAGGGCGGAGAATTATTTTTAAATGATTTTTTAAAGCGCATTGACCAATACCAAATCGGCCGTGATTTTCCAGCACTCAAAGGAGTGAGCTATCTTTCGACCCATTTACGCTTTGGTACGCTCTCGATCCGCGGTCTAGTACGCGAAGCGCATCGACGGATGTTGGCAGGCAGCTTAGGAGCAACCACCTGGCTTAGTGAACTTATTTGGCGTGATTTTTATTTTATGATTCTGGCAAATCACCCCCGCCTCGCCAATGGGGCTGCTTTTAAACCTGATTATGACAAGATAGTTTGGGAGGCCGGCCCAAAAGCAAAGAAATTATTTACGGCTTGGTGTGAAGGCAAAACAGGTTATCCATTGGTAGATGCAGCAATGCACCAACTCAACCAAAGTGGTTATATGCATAATCGCTTACGCATGGTGGTAGCTAGTTTTCTCAGTAAAGATTTAGGGCTCGATTGGCGCTGGGGCGAGGCTTACTTTGCGACTCACTTAACTGATTTTGAATTGGCCTCCAACAATGGGGGTTGGCAATGGGCGTCTTCCTCGGGCTGCGACTCACAACCCTATTTTAGAATTTTTAATCCGATTACCCAGTCAGAGCGTTTTGATGCACAAGGTAATTTTATTCGACGCTACATACCCGCTTTAAGTAAGCTCTCCAATAAATCGATTCATGCGCCTTGGCTGGCCGGACATATTGAACTTGAAGCCGCAGACATTCTTCTCGGCCGCGATTACCCAGAACCGGTCATCGATCACGATGTCGCCAGAAAAAATACCTTAATCCGCTATAGCGTAGTGAAAAAAGTGACTCAGTAATACTTTCATCTGAATTCATTAGAATAGCCTTATGACCAAAATTTATGCCGTGGGCGACTTACAAGGATGCTCTGCTCAGCTCGATGAGTTAGTCAGCCTTTTACCTGAAGGCTCTAAGCTAATTTGCTTAGGTGATTTGGTTAATCGTGGCCCAGATTCACTAGGCACCTTACGCCGATTGAAATCGTGGCAAGAGGCTGGCAAAGTGGAATGTATTTTAGGTAATCATGACCTGAATTTATTAGCCCGCGATGCGGGTTTGCGTGGACCAAAAGCGCTTGATACCCTCGATGACATTCTCAATGCCCCTGATCGCGCTGAGTTAATTGATTGGTTACGTTATCGTCCACTGGCCCTCAGTAATGGTAAAGCCTTATTTGTTCATGCTGGTGTTTTACCGCAATGGGATTTGCAGCAAACCCTTGAGTGTGCCAAGGAAGTAGAAAAAGCCCTGCGCAAAAAAAATAATCGAGATTTTTTGGCGAACATGTATGGCAATACACCCAATCAATGGAAATCCTCTCTGAAGGGTGTAGATCGCTTACGGGTAATGACCAATGCCTTTACCCGCTTGCGCTTTTGCACGCCACAAGGAGAAATGGAATTCGATAGCAGCGAGGGGGTTGCCACTCCTCCCTTAGGTTGTGTACCTTGGTTTAATGTGCCCACGCGCAAAACGCGGAATATTCAAATCTTTTTTGGTCACTGGTCGACGCTCGGCTTGCTCGTACGTAAAAATACCGTTTGCCTCGATACGGGCTGTGTCTGGGGCGGCAAACTGACTGCGGCTGAGATTCACAGCAGAGGACCAAAGTTAGACCTACTCAGCGTCGATGGCTACGATCACCCGATGAGGATGTAATCCCGTTTTCTGCGCTTTATTTTAGGGTTTGCATTGCCTTATCGCTTGCTGCTACGATTTCATCGATGATGGCATTGTCATGCGCAATCGAAGTAAAGCCGGCTTCATAGGCTGATGGCGCTAAATACACTCCTTCATTCAACATTGCATGAAAAAATTGTTTAAATTGTTCAATGTTCGATTGCGTGACGGCCGCATAGGAGCTAGGTAGCTCTGGGGCAAAATAAATTCCAAACATACCGCCAACGCTATCAACTGAAAGTGGCACGCCGTGTTTTTTTGCCACGGCTTGTATGCCAGTCATCAGCTTCGCGGTTTGGGTGCCCAAGCAGTCAAAAAAACCTGTACGCGAAATAATTTCTAAGGTCTTTAAACCCGCCGCTACCGCCACCGGGTTGCCTGATAGGGTGCCAGCCTGATAGACATTACCTAACGGCGCCAACTTTGCCATGATGTCTTTTTTACCACCAAACGCAGCCATCGGCATGCCACCGCCCATGACCTTACCTAGGCAGGTGAGATCAGGAATTATTCCCTGTAAGGATTGTGCTCCGCCTAGCGCCACGCGAAAACCCGTCATCACTTCGTCATAAATTAATACGCTGCCATACTGCTGAGTCAAATTTCGCACCGCCGCTAAAAATTCTGCTGAAGGACGAATTAAATTCATATTGCCAGCAATGGGCTCCAGAATAACTGCGGCAATCTCAGCACCATTAAGTCGAAAGGCTTCTTCAAGTGCGGCACAATCGTTATAGGGCAAGACCAACGTATGTTTCACCACATCTTGTGGCACACCGCTTGAGGATGGGGCATTTTTTGTGGAATCGGCAAAGGTTAATAAACCTGAGCCCGCTTTAACTAAAAGACTATCAGCGTGGCCATGATAGCAACCCTCGAATTTAACAATCAAATCACGTTGCGTATAGCCGCGCGCTAAGCGCAACGCACTCATGGTGGCTTCTGTACCACTGGAAACCATCCGCACCTGTTCGACACTGGGCACTAATTCACAAATACGCTCAGCTAAGTCAACTTCACCGGCAGTTGGGGCGCCGTAACTAAAACCCGTTGCGGCAGCCTTTTGCACTGCCTCGACCACTTCTGGATGCCCGTGCCCAACAATCATTGGTCCCCAAGACATAATGAGATCGATATATTTTTTGCCGTCAGCGTCCCAAAAATAAGGCCCTAAGGCTTTTTGAATAAACCGCGGCGTACCGCCCACTTGCCGAAACGCCCTGACAGGTGAATTAACTCCACCAGGAATCGTTTTTTGCGCGCGCTCAAATAGAATTTCGTTTTGGTTCATTAAATCGCCATCATCTCAAAATCATCTTTACGGGCACCGCATTCGGGGCAAGTCCAATTCATGGGGATATCTTGCCAAAGTGTGCCAGCTGCAATGCCATCATCAGGCATACCAGTTGCCTCGTCATAAACCCAACCACAAATAAGACACATATATGTTTTCAATGCAAATTACTCCAAGTACTTATTAATCATTACAAGATGCCAGAAAAATCGGGGGGAAGCGCCATCAATTTACTTCGGATTCATTTTAAAACGAAATAAGCGGCACTCTAAGGGTCCATTGAATAAAGGCGTCCGGCGGGATTCTTTAATTCGTAACTGGCCAGGAAGAGCCATGTCGGTTGTTAATATAAAGACCTCCCAGCCGCCAAAGTCATCTTTTAAATGCTGACCAAATTGCTGCAAGAACAAGGCAAATTGTGGGTCTAATTCGGCTTCGGCTTGCAGGGCTTTAAGCGATTCCCGGCTAGAGCGCTTAGCTCCTTGGCGGCCGGTTTCCGTATTCTCTTCATAGTAGTCGTGAACAGCACCACGATAATCCCCGCTCTCGCTACTCTCGCGTCTCCCCCCCTGAATTGCTAGACGTTCGCCATACGGAGGATTTAACAGCATCAGCGGCTCACCTAGCGACTCGCTAGCGATCACTGGTGGCTTACTAACTAAAGCATCAACCTGACGTACTAGAGGCATTCCTGGTAATTGAGCACGCTGCCAATTGCCTTTACACATATTGACGAGCTGCTCATTAATATCGCTGCCACTAATGAATAAACTTTGCACCGTAGGAAAACGCTGTTGGCCCTCTGCCATCTGGGCTAAAGCAGCATGACAAATATTTTCCCAGTGCTTTAATTCGTTTTGCGCCATAAAGGGTTTTAAGCGCTGAAATCCAAAACCATCCTCGGCATTGACTAGCGGACGATAGGCTAAGCGGCTTGGTTTTGGCGTCGCCTTGCCTTGGCGCTGATATAAACCCGCCCGCATTGCGCCGGCCGGCACTTGCAAAGCAATTTGCGCGGCTTCAATTAAAAAAGTGCCGCTGCCGCACATCGGATCAAATAACGTTTGCCCTGCTTGCCAGCCTGTAAGTGACAAAATCCCTGCCGCTAAATTCTCTTTTAAAGGTGCATCGCCTTTTTCATCGCGCCAGCCTCTTTTAAATAACGCTTCTCCGGAAGTATCAAGATAAACGGTTAGTTGCGTTGCACTTAAATGCGCCTGAACTCGCACATTGGGAAATGCGGTGTCAATATTCGGCCGCTCTCCACTCACTTCACGCAGCCGATCGACAATCGCATCTTTAATGCGTAGGGTAGCGAAATTTAAACTTTTTAAGGGTGAACGGTGCGCAGTCACATCGACCCGTAAAGTTTGCTGCGCAGTAAACCAGTCTTCCCAAGCTAAGCCCCGCGTTAAGCGATATAAATCATCCTCTTGACGGTAACTCGCTTCAGCCAGTTGTAACAACACTCGGCTGGCAATTCGCGAATGCAGGTTTAAAACCATCGCACCCGCTAATGGGGCGGCTAAGCCTACTCCGCCGGTTGGGCTCGTGGGCGCTGGATCAATTAGCCATTGCCCTAAGGCCTTAACTGCTGGCAGGTTGGCAATGGTATTTAATTCTTGCGTGAGGGCGCCCTCAAGACCGCCTGGGCAAACTACAAAAAATCGCATGGCTATCTCATTAAAAAGGTTTGACGACAACTAAGGCAACCACAATGAGCAACAAAATAACGGGAGCCTCATTAAACCAGCGATACCATCGATGTGAATGGGTGTTAGTGCGTAAGCGAAACTGTTTTAATAATTTTCCACAGGCATGGTGATAGCCCAGAATAATTAAAACGAAGAAAAATTTAAGATGCATCCAGGTCATGCCCGCGCCAATGCCAAAATAAAACCACAGCAATAAGCCCAAAATAATGGCCGGAACCATCAAAATAGTAATAAACCGGTAGAGGCGCCCCGCCATTCCCAGTAAACGCTCGTAGGACGTAGGATCGGCTTCGCTGGCTAAATTAACAAAGATGCGGGGCAAATAAAATAAGCCCGCAAACCATGAAGTAATTAAAACAATATGGAATGTTTTAGTCCAAAGATAAGCGTTCCCCATATTTGCTTAACTGCGAATTTCGCCATGACCCATCACGACATACTTTAGTGATGTGAGCCCATCCAGCCCAACTGGACCGCGAGCATGGAGTTTGTCATTGGAAATACCAATTTCTGCGCCAAGACCATATTCAAAGCCATCGGCAAAGCGAGTGCTGGTATTGACCATCACACTTGCGCTATCGACTTCGCGCAAGAATCGTTGCGCATGCGCCTCATTTTGCGTGAGAATGGCGTCAGTATGTTTGCTACCATAGTGCTCAATATGCTCGATCGCTTCGTCTAAATTAGCCACTGTTTTAATCGATAAAATCGGCGCTAAATATTCCGTGTGCCAATCTTCCTCTTGCGCATCGACTAGATTTTTAAAATTAGCTCTCTCGAGCGTTTGACGCGTCGCTTCATCGACCCGCAGCTCAACCCCTTTGGCTTGATAAATGCCACATAAGGTTGGCAAGACTTTCGTGGCGATAGCCGCATTAACCAATAATGACTCCATTGCATTGCACGGAGCATAGCGCTGGGTCTTCGCGTTATCACAAACGCGAATGGCTAAATCGAGATCTGCATCAGCATCAATATAAATATGGCAAATACCGTCAAGATGCTTAATCATCGGCACTCGTGCCTCAGCCATTAAGCGAGCAATTAGGCGCTTACCACCACGCGGCACAATCACATCGATATATTCATTCATGATGATCATTTCACCGACTGCACTGCGATCAGTAGTGCTTACCACCTGCACCGCATCATGCGGTAATTGCGCAGCACTTAAACCCCTTTGGATTAAGCTGGCTAACAAGGTATTCGATTCAATGGCTTCAGAACCCCCGCGTAAAATTACAGCATTACCGGTCTTTAAACATAATGCTGCTGCATCAATCGTGACATTTGGTCTTGATTCATAAATAATCCCAATCACACCTAGGGGCACGCGCATTTGCCCGACTTCAATTCCGGAGGCCTGTTTTTTGAACGGAGTAACGCTGCCGATGGGATCATCCAAAGTAATAATTTTCTCGAGCCCCAACGCCATTGTTTCAATCGATTTTTCGCTCATGGTGAGGCGATCAATAAACGCCGCATCCTGACCATTCTTTTGCGCTCTGGCAATATCCAGTCGATTAGCCGCAAAAATCGCCGGGACTTCTTGTCGAATGGCTTTGGCTATTTCGGCAAGGGCCTGATTTTTTTGCACCGTACTGGCTCTTGCCATGATGCGGGCAGCAGCGCGGGCGCGCTGGCCTATGCCTTGCATGAGGGCTCGAATGGTTTCTTGGGGTATTGCGCTAGCTTGCACTATGTCCTCTAATTGGCGGCAATTGAACTTCAATACCCTAATTATTCACTATCCGACTGAGGCAACGGAAATTCCCGCCTTAGCGCAGTAAATTACCAACTAGGCGCAAGCCATCCCAGGGGTCGGCTGGTAATTCGGCGGCCGATAGGCCTTTGGCTTGACGATCGAGGCCAGCTGCAACCTGAATAGCACGCCTAAGCGCATGAGTGCCAATGCGTCGTAATGCCGTAGGATAGAGTTTTTCGCGGGCACCCCAAATGCGATAGGTTTTCAGTAACTGCTGTACCGACTCACCTTTATCGGTGGCTGCCTTTAGCTTCGCTAACAAACGCAATTCTTCGGTCACACTCCATAAAATTAAGGGTAGAGGCTCGCCCTCACCCTTAAGCCCATCGAGCATGCGGTTCAGTCGGGCCAAATCGCCTGCCAACAGCGCTGCAGTTAATTCGAAAATATCGTAACGGGCCACCTTCAAAATTGCGCCCCGAATTTCTGCCTCACTTAACTGACCTTCCGGATAAAGCAAACCCAATTTTTGAATTTCTTGATGCGCAGCGATTAAATTACCTTCTACCTGATCTACCATAAACTCTAAAGTGCGTTGCCCGGCTGGACCAGCCTCGACCGCTTGGCCTTGTTTTTTTAAACGCGCAGCAATCCAATGCGGCAAATAGGAACGCTCAAGCGAATCGACTTGCACTACCAAACCTGCAGCATCGAGGGCACTAAACCATGAAGCGGTTTTGGTTTTTGCATCAAGCCGCGGCAAGACAATACACACCACTGTTTCAGGCATTTCAGCATGCGTTTGTTGCGCCACGATTTGGCTAGTAAATTGTTTTAAAGCTTCGGCTCCATCGCGTCCAGGTTTGCCGCTAGGAATGCGTAACTCTAACCAGCGCTTATCACCAAATAAAGACATCGTCTGTCCTGCGCTGAGTAATTGTCCCCAATCAAAATACCGTTCGTGCATCAATATCTCACGCTCGGTATAGCCGATTTTTTTTACTGCAGCGCGTAACTGATCCATCGCCTCCATCACTAGCAAAGGCTCATCTCCCGTAATGACATACAAACCCTGTACCTGAGTTTTACTGCTCGCGGCTGCAGTTGCTGCCAAGCTACCGATATGTGCTTGCAAGGCATCTATTTTGATCATTAACTGCGGCTACTGTTAGGGTTTCGTTGGTAAGGCTGTAGCTGCTGGCACCACTGGCGCAACTGCTGGAGGTTGTAACATGCGCGCTGAAGCAGCAACGCGGCGAAGCATTTGCAAGGCTAGATCACGACGCATTAACTGTAAAAATTGTTGTTGCTGGAAGTCGGCTGACAAAACAGTTGAGACCGTAAAGTCCATATCACGAGTCACATAAATTTCTGCTTCAGGCACAATTTCAACCCCAGTCGTATCGAAGGCCCTAAAAATTACTCGCGTGGTTAAGCGATACGCGGTGATTTGCCCTGTGGCGTTATAGGTCAAAATATCCCGCGAGTTCAGTTCGCTCACAACTTCTAAAATTAAATCGGCTTCGCGGGCATTAGTAACAATTCGGGCATTACTACCGGTAGTAATAGCCGTCTCTAAATCGGCTCGCAAACCAATCGATACTGGTCCGCTGATGTATATCGCCTTGAAGGGTAAATTAACCGCGCCACGAATCTGAAAACCACAAGCGCTTAAGCCCATTAGGGTCGAACTAATGCAGATAGACAGCCCAATGAGGTAATACAGGGCTTGACGACGCACCGGCAGAGTCATAATCTCAATCCTAATCTTAATGTTCAGCGCTAAACAACAATATTAACCAATCGGCCTGGTACCACAATCACTTTTTTTGCTAAGCCACCATTGAGAGCGCGTATTGCTGCATCACTTGCTAAAGCGGCAGTTTCAATTTCTGCTTTAGATGCTTTCACTCCCACGCGAATTTCGCCACGGTGCTTACCATTAATTTGTAAGACTAAGATGGCCTCTGTTTGTATTAAGGCAGCCTCATCGACGTCAGGCCAAGCGGCATCTAGGATTTCACCTTGCACTTTGGCATACCCTAACTGTTGCCACAATACATGCGTGAGATGGGGCACGATAGGATAAAGAATTTTTAACAATAGGCCTAAGCATTCGGTTAGTACTCTTGGACTGATCTGGCTGCTATCGGTATTAATTTTGATTGGCTCAAGCAAATTCAGCATCTTCATTCCTGCCGATACAACGGTATTGTATTGTCGCCGTTGGTAATCAAAATTGGCTTGCTTCAAGATAGTATGTATTTCGCGCCGCAACTGCATCTCGGCTGCAGTATATGTTTGCCCCGCAAGATTCATGTGGTCCGCCTGATTGACTGCGGCAATGCCAGTCGCCTGACTATTGGCGTAAAGCCATAAACGCCGCAAGTAACGTGCAGCTCCCTCAACACCTGCGCCAGACCATTCGAGCTGTTGCTCGGGAGGTGCGGCAAACATCGTAAATAAACGTGCCGTATCTGCGCCATATTGATCAATAAGAGCCTGCGGATCAACGCCGTTATTTTTACTCTTGGCCATTTTTTCAATCCCACCAATGACCACTTGATCAGTTAGTTCTGTGGAATTGGTTTGAGCTGAATTTTTCAAGCGGGCGCCAGTCGGGCGTCCCTTTTCATCAAGCGTTAATTCAATCTCAGCCGGATTACGCCAAATCTTTTTACCGGTAGCATCTTCGGTGTAATAAGTTTCATTTAAGACCATGCCTTGCGTCAATAAATTTTGAAATGGCTCGGCAAATTCAACTAAGCCTAAATCGCGCATGACCATCGTCCAAAATCGCGCATAGAGCAAATGTAAGATTGCATGCTCAATGCCGCCAATGTATTGATCCATCGGCATCCAATATGCCGTACGCGCATCGACCATCGTTTTTGCCTGGGGGCTTGCATAACGCATGAAATACCAAGATGAATCGACAAAGGTATCCATGGTGTCAGTTTCGCGCCGGGCCGGTTTGCCGCACCGAGGACAAGTCACTACTAAAAATGCGGGGTGCTTATTTAATGGATTGCCACTGCCATCAGGCACGCAATCTTCTGGCAACACTACGGGTAAATCGGCTTCGGGCACAGGCACTGCACCACATCCTGGATGCTGCTCATCACCACAATGAATAATCGGAATCGGGGTGCCCCAATACCGCTGCCGCGAAATGCCCCAATCGCGTAAGCGATAGGTAGTCTTCATTTCGCCCAAGCCTTTTGCTGCTAAATCGGCTGCTACTGCTTTAACCGCTTGCGCAAAAGACATACCATCATATTTACCGCTATTTAAACAAACAATATCGTCCTTTTGTGCATACCAATCTTGCCAATGGCTTAGATTAAATAGGGCTGATGGCGTTTTTAAGGCAATGACCTGTTTGATCGGTAGTTGATACTTTAAGGCAAAGGCAAAATCGCGTTCATCGTGCGCTGGTACCCCCATGACTGCGCCATCGCCATACGTCATCAACACATAATTACCAACCCATACTGGCACTTGCTCGTGCGTCAGTGGATGGGTGACATACAAGCCTGTAAACATGCCCTCTTTTTCTTGGGTGGCTAAATCAGCTTCAATAACGCTACCTTTTTTGCATTTTTCAATAAAGGCGGCTAAAGCAGGATTAGTTTTGGCTGCCACTGTAGCTAAAGGATGCTCAGCAGCAACTGCACAAAAGGTCACACCCATGATCGTATCGGCACGGGTCGTATAGACATACAGCTTACCGTCCAAAATTGGCTTACGCTCTGGATCATTTACATCTTCGGCAATGTCGTGCAAGAAAGCAAAGCGCACACCGTGGCTTTTACCAATCCAATTTTGTTGCATAATTTTGACGCGCTCAGGCCACCCTAAATCATCTAAACCACTCAGCAGTTGATCTGCATAGGCAGTAATGTTGAGGTAGTAACCAGGAATTTCCCGCTTTTCAACTAATGCGCCAGAACGCCAGCCGCGGCCATCAATCACTTGCTCATTCGCTAAAACGGTTTGATCGACTGGATCCCAATTCACAATTTGGGTCTTACGATAAGCAATTCCTTTTTCGAGCATCTTTAAAAAAAGCCATTGGTTCCAGCGATAGTAATCGGGCTGGCATGTTGCCAACTCACGCGACCAATCGATTGCTAAACCCATCGCGACCATTTGCTTTTTCATATAAGCAATGTTTTCCAAGGTCCACTTTGCAGGCGGCACATTATTTTGCATCGCGGCGTTTTCTGCGGGCATACCAAATGCATCCCAGCCCATTGGCATCAATACGTTGTAGCCCTGCATACGTAATTGGCGCGCCATCACATCATTAATGGTGTAGTTACGGACGTGCCCCATATGTAATTTGCCTGATGGATAAGGCAACATAGAGCAGGCGTAAAACTTAGGCTTGGGTTGACCGGCTCGATTTAAGGCGTGCTCAGTGACTAGGTAGGCCTTGCTCGCGTCCCAATCGGCTTGCGCTGCAGCCTCAATGGCGCGGTAATCGTAATCCGGAGTCATCGTGTGCGGCTTATATTCCTAATACATCTTGCATATTAAATAAACCAACCGATTGGGTTTGCAAAAACTGCGCGGCACTTAAAGCACCTTGCGCATAAGATTGTCGACTGGTGGAGTGATGGCGAATTTCGATCTGCTCGCCTTCGCCAATAAAATAGACACTATGGTCGCCAACAATATCGCCGCCACGAATCGCCGAAAACCCAATACTGCCAGGCTTGCGTGCTCCGGTATGACCTTCGCGGGCATAGACGGCGATATCAGATAGTTTTTTGCCTAAGCCGCTGGCAATCACCTCACCCATTTTCAGCGCTGTCCCTGAAGGTGCATCGACCTTATGGCGATGATGGGCTTCTGCAATTTCAATGTCATAGCCCGTATTCAACAATCGCGTGGCTTCAGCAAGGAGTTTGAGTGTGGCATTAACGCCAATGCTCATATTGGGCGCCATCACAATGGCAATTTTTTTTGCCGCTGCAGCTAGGGTATTAAGTTGCTCAGCAGTAAAGCCCGTCGTACCAATGACCATTTTTACTTGTGTCTGAAGCGCAAACACGAGATGCTGTAAGGTGCCTTCGGGTCTTGTAAAGTCGATTAAACAATCGGCCTGACTGATGCCCTGCGCGATATCGGCAGTAATAATGATGCCGGTTTTTTTGCCTAAAAATGCACCTGCATCCTCGCCTACTTGAGGAGCAGTAGCTTGGTCTAAAGCACCTGCCAGTTGGAGATTGGGGTGACTAAGAATAGCCTCAATCAGCATGCGGCCCATACGCCCGGTTGCACCAGCAACGGCAATTTTGATAGTGGACTGTGTCATAGGCTTATTTTGCTTGAATATTGCTTGGAGGAGCAGTTGAATCGGGCATATCACCAGAGCGGATATTGGTGACGACGGGCGCATCGGGAAGTGATGTAATCGGTACAACACCAGCAGACTGGGATGCCTTAGCCGCTTCAGCTTCCTTGGCGGCAGTTTCTATGGCGACTGCTTGCGCGAGTTCTTGCTCTAAGGGGCCAGCCGACTGTGGCGTCCTAAAGGGGGTCATGGTGCCCTCATCACCGGTAATAGGTCCACCTTGAGGAAGGCTTTGCACAAGTAGCTCAGGCTCCGCTACGGGGGCTGGGCCTTTATTTGTGCCGGTTAAGTATTGCCAAAAAGTGCGCTTGCGTTTGGCATAGTTGTCGATTTCCGCAACCAACTCGGTTTCGGTTGGCAACGTGTTACCTTCAAATTTAATGACTTTATTATCGGCAAAAATAATCGTGACCAGACGCTCCTGACTAATTTTTTGACCTTCACGCTTAAATTCAAATACGTAATCCCAGCGATTAGCATGAAAATAATCGGCCAATAAAGACGTGCCCATAATTTGCTGCACTTGTTCGCGAGTTAAGCCTAGTTGTAGTTTGGCGTACTGTTCGCTAGAAATAAAATTGCCTTGAACCACATCGGGTACGTAAGGTCTAAAAATGCGATTAACCCAATCACGCTGGACATTTTCGACGCTTGGAATACATCCTGTCAGCACGAAAACACTAGCCAAACCACCCACTAGGAGGGGGCTAAGGAAAACCCTTAAAGCGCGAAGAAAACAGAAAAAACGCATTTGCATGGCAAGCCGTATCATTAAGTGTTTGATTTTAGCGCCTGCTTGATATGAACCACTCGACTACCCCTTCTAACCTCCGTGAAATTGGCCTGAAAGCCACTGGGCCAAGGATGAAGATTTTGAACTTTTTCCACCAAAATCCAGCCTCCCACTTCAGTGCCGAAGAGGTATTTATGGCCCTGACCCAAGAAGACCAAGAAATTGGCTTAGCTACCGTCTATCGGGTCTTAACCCAATTTGAACAAGCTGGCCTCTTATTACGCAGCCATTTTGAATCGAGCAAAGGTGACAGCCGCGCTATTTATGAATTAAACGAGGGTAACCATCACGACCATTTGGTTTGTCTTGACTGTGGTCATGTCGAAGAATTTGTTGATGAAGCAATTGAGCGTCGCCAAAAAGATATTGCTAAAAATCTCGGCTTTAAATTGCAAGAGCATGCTTTAGCAATGTATGGTCATTGCCAAAAAAAGAACTGTCGCAATAAATTAAAGTAGTTGCTACTATCCTGTGCTACAAAATTAAATTGCTTGTGATACTAGTGAACAGCCATGAGCGCTTCTGCGGCATTCAGCATTTGCGTTGAATAACCCCACTCGTTGTCATACCAAGCCAAGACCTTCACTAATTTCCCATCCGCCGATACGCGAGTTTGAGTGGCGTCGAAAATACTAGCGCGCGGATCATGATTAAAGTCGATAGAGACTAAAGGCAGTATATTAAAACCTAAAATGCCTTTTAATTCGTTTTCACTCGCAGCTTGCAAAATCGCATTGACTTCAGCCACCGTAGTTGCATGCTTGGGTACAAAGGTGAGATCGACTACTGAGACATTAATAGTGGGTACCCGCATGGCAAAGCCATCAAAGCGTCCTAGCAATTCGGGCAAGACTAAGCCAATGGCTTTTGCAGCACCGGTTTTTGTGGGAATCATGCTGCTCACTGCAGAGCGAGCACGGCGCATATCCTTGTGATACACGTCAGTTAATACTTGATCGTTGGTAAAAGCATGAATCGTCGTCATCAGGCCAGATTCAATGCCGATTTTTTCAAGCAAAGGCTTGACCAAAGGCGCCAAACAATTGGTTGTACAACTCGCATTTGAGACTACGATATCAGTGGGCTTTAAGACCGCTTGATTGACCCCATACACAATCGTCGCATCCACATCTTTTTCTCCGGGCGCTGAGATTAAAACCTTCTTAGCACCTTGCTGGATATGCACTAGCGCTTTTTCTTTGGAAGTAAATTTACCGGAGCACTCGAGAACTAAATCAACGCCTAATTCACCCCAAGGGGTTTCGAGTGGATTGCGAGTGGAAAACATCTTGATGCGATCACCATTGACAATCATGTCATTGCCATCAAGCGCAACCTGCAAAGGGAAACGCCCATGGGCCGAATCGTATTGCGTTAAATGGGCATTGACATCTAGACTACCCATGGCATTAATCGCCACAATTTGGATATCGCGCTTGGGTTGCTCTTCGTACAATGCGCGCAAAATCATTCTGCCAATACGCCCATAGCCATTAATTGCAATTCGAATTGTCATGCTAGTTCCTCATTCTCTTTACTAATCGTGCTTGGCAATACATTGCTGCACGGTTTTACTGATTTGCTCCACCGTTAAGCCAAAATAGGCATATAACTCGGGCGCTGGTGCCGATTCACCGAAGGTATCGACGCCGTGTACCGCGGCACAACCATACTTCCACCAAAAATCAGTTACCCCAGCTTCAATAGCAATGCGGGGTACTTGCGGTGGCAATACTTGCGCTTTGTAAGTCGCACTCTGCTGATCAAAGAGATTGGTGCAGGCCACCGATACCACCCGAATTGATCGGCCTTGCTGCGTAAGGTTAGCGGCGGTTTGCAAAGCTAGACTGACTTCTGAGCCAGAAGCCATAATGACGGCGTCGAGTTTGCCGTTGCCTTCCTGCAATACATAAGCACCACGTTGAATCTGGGCAATTTGCTGTGCATTGCGCGGCACAAAGGGGCAATTTTGCCGGCTAAAAATTAATGCGCTCGGACCATTTTGACGCTCGAGGGCTGTGCCCCAAGCTACTGCACTTTCGGTCGTATCACAAGGACGCCAGACCATTAAATTGGGGATTAAACGTAAGCTGGCGACTTGCTCGATCGCTTGATGGGTTGGTCCGTCTTCACCCAAGCCAATCGAGTCGTGTGTAAACACAAATAACACCCGAATTTTCATTAGCGCTGCCATCCGAATAGCATTGCGACTGTAATCGGAAAAAGTTAAAAATGTACCGCCAAAAGGAATATAGCCGCCATGCAATGCCATGCCATTCATGATGGCGCTCATACCAAATTCGCGGACTCCATAATTAATATGGTTGCCCCACTGATTTGCGCGCACGGGTTTACAAGCATTCCAATTGGTTAAATTAGAACCTGTTAAATCGGCTGAACCGCCTATAAGCTCAGGAACGGCAGGGGCTAAGGCGGTGATGGCATTTTGACTTGCTTTGCGCGTAGCAATCGTTTCCGCTTTACTTTGACATAGCGCAATGTAATCACTTAACGTTTTAGCGAAGTTATTAGCCAGTTTGCCTTGCATGCGGCGTAGCAATTCAGCTGCTAACTCGGGATAGGCTTGGCGATACGCGGCGAATTGTTTTTCCCAGCTAGCTTGCGCAGCTTTACCGCGTGCTTGAAAATTCCACGCAGCTAATAAATCTTGCGGGATTTCAAAGGGGGCATGTGGCCATTCAAGCGCCAAGCGCGTAGCAGCGATTTCCTCTGCACCCAAAGGTGAGCCATGCACTTTATCGCTACCCGCCATATTCGGCGAGCCATAACCGATAGCGGTTTTACAGCAAATTAGGGTTGGCTTATCACTCTGTTTGGCTTGCTCTAAAGCACGCGAGACTGCGGCAGCATTATGGCCATCGATATTACGCAGCACATTCCAACCATAAGCTTCAAACCGTTGTGGGGTGTCTTCACTAAACCAAGGGCCGACTTTGCCATCAATGGAAATGCCATTGTCATCCCACAGAGCAATTAACTTACTCAATTTTAAGGTTCCAGCCAAGGCACATGATTCGTGGCTGATACCTTCCATTAAACAGCCGTCACCCAAAAATGCATAGGTGTAATGATCAATGATGTCAAACCCAGGGCGATTAAATTCTGCGGCCAATAATTTTTCAGCTAAGGCCATACCCACTGCATTTGAAATGCCTTGACCTAATGGCCCTGTAGTTGTCTCAACCCCTGGCGTAATACCAAACTCTGGATGGCCTGGGGTTTTACTGTGCAACTGACGAAAGTTTTTTAATTCACTAATGGGTAAATCATAGCCAGAAAGATGCAACAAGGAATACAGCAACATCGAGCCATGACCGTTTGAAAGCACAAAGCGGTCGCGATTTAGCCACTGTGGATCACTAGGGTTATGTTTTAAATGTTGATCCCATAAAGCGACTGCAATATCAGCCATCCCCATGGGCATTCCCGGATGACCTGAGTTGGCTTTTTGTACTGCATCCATCGCTAAATGCCGTATGGCATTTGCCATGCGGATTTGTAATATTGGATTTGGGGGATTTGGCATCGTTAGTCTGAATTTCGCTATATATTAGGTAATGCCTCAATTTTATCTTCCCCCGCCCTGGATTTCGGAAAAACCGCTTAGTTTGCCCACTGAATTAGTGCACCACTTGCGGGTCCGGCGCATTCAAACAGGTGAAACTATCCCTATTTTTGATGGTGCAGGCATGGTTGCCAAAGCCACTATTCTTGAATTAGGAAATAAATCAGGCTTGGCTTCACTTAGCGCTATTCATTTAGATCGGCAGCGTGAATCCCCTTATGCAATTATGCTTGCTCAGGCCTTAGCCGGGGGCGACAAAATGGATTGGATTGTCGAAAAAGCAGTTGAAACTGGGGTTCAATCGATCGTGCCCTTGCAATGTGAGCGCTCGCTATTAAAACTGCTGCGCGCAAGCGATGCTGACCGGGCGGCAAAACGTCGTCTGCATTGGGCAGGTATTGTGCAAGCAGCGTGTGAGCAATGTGACCGTACCGTCTTGCCAACCCTAGAACCCATCCAGAGTTTTGAAACTTTCTTGACAACCCAGCCGGCACCCGTTTTAAAACTATTACTCAGCCCTGATGCCAAAGTTCACTTAGCCGATGTTTTAGCTGCTACACCACCGCAAAATTGTATTTTGATGATTGGACCTGAGGGCGGTCATTCACCTGCTGAAGAAGCACTAGCCATAGCCGCGGGCTACCAATTACTGTCTTTAGGAGAGCGTATTTTACGCACAGAAACTGCTGGAATTGTGGCGATTACAACCGTACATGCAATCTGGCGCTAATGAACTCCGCAGCTTAGGCGAAAGAATAAAATACGCGATAAGGAACGCGACGCTCGGACCAAAAATCAACTGCATCCCGGAAAACATCGAGTAAGGTTTCGCGCGCCTCTTTATCAAATTTTTGTGTACAAGGCAGACCTTCGAGCACCACCACAAAGCCCGGTTGTGGCCCGGCTTTATCGACTAAGGTAGTTAAAGCATCTAACAAGGGATCAAAATTCTTCGCTTGTTGTTTGGTAAACATATAGGCATTAGCAATAGACTCAAGGACTTCGCCTTTGGTCATCGCCTGCGCGCAATTGGTATACACAAAGTGTTGCCCAAGCTCACTGGCGGCCTCCATGAGGTCGTTAGTCCGAAAAGCCCGGATCGATTGCACAATATTGGGACGCACACTACGAAGCATGGCAGGTGGTCCTGCATCCCGAATGGCTAAAGCTGCACGCCAAGAAGCTGTCACTTTTTTCCCCAAAACTTGATTTGCTGCAAAGGTTTGTAAATGAGATAAACCGCCCTGCGCATAAATGCTGGCGGCCGAAGATTCAATTTCAGTTCGGTCGCTGTTATCCCATTCTTCCGCACGGCTATGGTCTTCTAAGCTTACTGAAGAGTTATTTTCAGGAAGGGTATTCATCATGAATAGGAGATTAACCCGAACCGGCAATCAAATCAAGCCTCAATATGGTGATTTTTAGCTAAGTATATGATTTTATTAGATAAAATTATATGGATTTATTCGCTAACCTAAGCCTAAGAGGGGTATTTTTAGACCCTTAAATGAGTCCTCGAGCATGGCTGGCAGCTTCTACGACCGCCAGGGTTGTCACATTCACAATGCGCCTTACGGTGGCTGCGGGAGTCAAAATATGCACTGGCTTGGCCACCCCTAACAAGAGAGGTCCAATTGCAATGCCATTACCAGCAGCGGTTTTTAACAAATTATAAGAAATATTGGCGGCATCAATATTGGGTAAGACCAATAAATTGGCCTCGCCACGCAAGGTTGATGATGTCACTGCAGCGGCACGAATTTCCGGATCGAGCGCGCAATCACCGTGCATTTCCCCGTCTACTTCTAGGGTTGGTGCTAACTGCTTTAACAAAGCTAACACGGTGCGCATTTTGAGCGCTGAAGGTGAATCGCTAGAACCAAAATTGGAGTGCGAAAGTAAAGCCACTTTAGGCACAATGCCTAACTTGCGTAACTCACCAGCTGCCATCAGGGTAATTTCCGCTAATTGCTCGGCACTTGGATCCGCATTGATATGGGTATCTACTAAGAAAATTTGCCGCCCTGGTAAAACTAAGCCGCTCATCGCGCCATAAACATTCGCTCCAGGCTCGCGCCCAATGACAGCATCGATATATTGCAAATGCGTATTGACATCACTAATCGTGCCGCAAATCATGCCATCAGCAAACCCTTTGGTAATTAAGGTTGCGCCAATTAAGGTATTGCGTCGACGCATTTCTAATTTAGCAAAAGATTCAGTCACGCCTTGGCGCTCAGTCAGCTTAAGATAATTCTGCCAAAAATCGCGGTAACGTGGATCGCTTTCAGGATTAACCACCTCGATATCAGCATTCAGCTGCATCCGCAAACCAAATTTTTCGATGCGGTGCTCAATGACACTAGGTCGACCAATTAGGATGGGGGTAACTAAGCCCTCATCCAACATAATTTGTACTGCGCGCAAAACCCGTTCGTCCTCGCCCTCACTAAATACAATGCGCTTTTGATCAGCCGGAATTCGCTTTGCAATGCTAAACAAGGGCTTCATCATGGTGCCCGAGTGATACACAAATTGCTGCAACTGATCACGATAGGCACTGAAATCTTTAATCGGTCGCAAGGCCACACCATCATCCATCGCCGCTTTAGCTACGGCTGGAGCAATTACCGTTATTAAGCGGGGATCAAAGGGCTTGGGAATCAAATACTCAGGACCAAAGGAGAGGTTTTCAGTGCTGTATACCGCTGCGACTATATCGCTTTGCTCAGCTTGTGCCAGCTCTGCCACTGCTTTCACTGCGGCGATTTCCATGCCACGCGTAATGGTTGTTGCCCCCACATCGAGTGCCCCGCGAAAAATAAATGGAAAACACAGCACGTTGTTCACTTGATTCGGGTAATCGGTGCGCCCTGTTGCCATCACAGCATCTGGTCTTACTGCCTTCACTTCTTCAGGAAGGATTTCTGGTGTGGGATTCGCTAAGGCGTAAACCAAAGGCCGCTCAGCCATTTTTTTTACCATTTCTGGCTTGACGACTCCGCCAGCAGATAAGCCCAAGAAAATATCGGCACCTTCCATCACTTCGGACAAGGTCCGTAATTGCGTTACTTGTGCAAAAGGATCTTTTTGTGGATCCATTAATTCTTTGCGGCCTTCATACACCACACCAGCAATATCGGTGACCCAAATATGCTTACGGGGCAATCCTAAATCAACTAGCAAATCTAAGCAGGCTAAAGCCGCTGCGCCAGCGCCAGAAGTTACTAGCTTCACTTGCTTGAGATCTTTGCCAACTACCTTCAGGCCATTCAGAATTGCTGCTGCCACGACAATTGCCGTGCCATGTTGATCATCATGAAAAACCGGAATTTTCATGCGTGCGCGTAATTTGCGCTCTACCACGAAGCAATCGGGGGCCTTGATATCTTCTAAATTAATACCGCCAAAAGTAGGCTCTAAAGCAGCAATGATCTCGACTAATTTATCGGGATCATTTTCATTTACTTCAATATCAAAGACATCAATGCCAGCGAATTTTTTGAATAGAACCGACTTTCCTTCCATCACGGGCTTACTTGCGAGTGGGCCAATATTACCTAAACCTAAAACTGCTGTGCCATTGGTAATTACGCCTACCAAATTGCCACGCGCGGTGTAGCGAAATGCGTTTGTAGGATCGCGGGCAATTTCTTCGCATGCAGCGGCTACGCCGGGCGTGTAAGCCAAGGCTAAATCGCGTTGATTGGTTAATTGCTTGGTGGGGGCTATGGCAATTTTGCCAGGCGTTGGAAACTCGTGATACTGTAAAGCCGCCTCACGCAGGGCTTTAATTTGCTGGTCTTTTGCGGTTTCTGCTGCACTCATGCGCTCTCTCGTCTCAATCGAGCCCAATTTAAAGGTATTGGGGCTAAAAACCCCTATTCTAGTCCTCCTACGCCATCTAGTCCTGCTGCTTAGTTGGCACTTGCAACATAAAATAGCAAGATGACTGCGCCAGCCAAACTTCCACTCGATTCCTCTCTGAGTTCATCAATGAGTGAATTTGCCTTAATAGAGAAATACTTTAAGGCCGGCGCGAGCGCAATGGTGCCAGTAGCGAATCCTAACGCTAAGGATCACCTATCGGTTGCACTGGGTATTGGTGATGACTGTGCCCTACTCACAACATCTCAAGATGAATTAATGGCAATCAGCACTGATATGTTAGTGGAAGGGCGGCATTTTTTACCCGGCGTAAATCCGCAGTGGCTTGGACATAAAGCCTTAGCGGTAAACCTCTCAGACCTCGCAGCAATGGGTGCTCAACCGCTTGCCTTTACTTTAGCGCTCGCCTTGCCTGCGAGTGATCCTGGGTGGTTAGAAAATTTTAGTCGGGGTTTATTTCAGCTTGCTAAACAATTTAACTGTCATCTCATTGGCGGAGATACCACGGCTGGGCCGCTGACAATTTCCATCACCATCATGGGTAGCGTGGGCAATCAGCAGGTACTGCGCCGCGAAGGAGCAAAGCTTGGTGATGATATTTGGGTCTCGGGTTGTGTCGGTGATGCACGCTTAGCGCTAGGCTCACTGCGTCAGGAGTGGTCAATTAGTGATCTTGCTTTAGCTAAGGTCTTACCACGTATGCATTTGCCTACTCCACGCATTGCCTTGGGCCTCGGCTTACGGTCACTAGCCAGTGCCGCAATTGATATTTCCGATGGTCTCCTCGGTGATTTACGGCACCTCTTAAGAGCCTCCCATGTTGGCGCTGTAATTGACGTATCAGCGCTCCCAATTTCAGCTTCGCTAGCGCAGCAGCCCGAAACGATTCGCTGGCAATGTGCAGCTGCAGGCGGTGATGACTATGAATTATGTTTTACTGCTTCACCCGAGAAACGCGAACAAATAGAAGCCTTAAGTCAAAAATTATCCCTACCCTTAACGCGTATAGGTTTTGTAAGTGAGTCTGCTGAAGCCGCAATCGATCTCTTGGATAGTCAAGGGCAAGCAATCGCAGCAAGCGTGACCGTAAATTTACTGCGCTCTTTTGATCACTTTGCATAATTACTCATGCTGATTCAATCCCAAGTCTCATTGCGCTGGATGCTGCAAACTGGCAACCGCACTTTAGCACTTGGCTTTGGCAGTGGCCTCAGCCCTTTCGCGCCAGGCACCCTTGGCACTTTATGGGCTTGGGCAACATTTTGGCTGGGCAACTATTTTTTTTCAGCTAACGACTGGGCTTGGATTATTGCGCTTGGTTTCGTTTTTGGTTGTTGGCTTTGTGGTTCGGTAAGCAAAGAAATTGGTCAAGCTGATTTCGGCGGTATTGTCTGGGATGAAATCATCGCCTTTTGGCTCATCTTATTTTTTATCATGCCTACAAACTATTGGATGCAAACTGCAGCCTTCGTTTTATTTCGCTTCTTTGATGCAGTCAAGCCTGGACCAATCCATGTAGTAGATGGCTATTTTAAAAAAGTTCCTGTAGTAGAAAACCCCAACTTTTGGCAAACCCTATGGCCTGGTTTTGGCATCATGATTGATGATGTCGTGGCAGCTTTTTTTACACTCTTAGTTATTGCTTTATTTCAGACGCTGGTATCTTGATGAGCACAGAAAATTTGACCGTAAACTCCGTAGCGCAATTAGCCCAGTTATTAGGCTCACAACTAAGCCAACATAGTTGGAGCGTAGCGCTTGCGGAATCATGTACAGGTGGCCTGGTGTGCGCTAGTCTCACTGAAATTGCGGGGTCAAGCGCCTGGTTTGAGCGGGGTTACATTACCTATAGTAATCAAGCCAAGAGTGAGTGTCTTGGTGTAAGTGCTGAACTCATTGGTTCATTTGGCGCAGTAAGCGAAGAGGTAGCCAAAGCAATGGCAGAAGGTGCTCTAAAAAATAGTGCGAGCAACCTAGCAATTGCGATTACGGGTATCGCTGGACCAACAGGAGGTAGTCCCGAAAAGCCAGTCGGTACAGTTTGTTTTGCTTGGGCATTTACGCAGCTAGCAAACAATTTACAGTCGCCGGCACTAGTAAAAGTAAACACCCAACATTTTGCTGGCGATCGAGCGGCCGTGCGAACGCAAGCTTGCGCCTTTGCCCTCCAAGGTGCACTGGCTTTAATTCATCCAACCTTTACGGCGGAAATACCACAGCGGAATGATGGCTGAAATCACCATGATGCCAATCGCCATGGGATAACCGAGTTCCCACTGCAGTTCAGGCATAAAACGGTAGTTCATTCCCCAAATACTGGCCAATAAAGTGGGTGGCATTAAGGCCACGGAAACCACCGAGAAGATTTTAATAATTTTGCTTTGGTTCAAATTAATAAAACCAACCGTTGCATCCATTAAGAAGTTAATTTTATCGAATAAGAAAGCCGTATGATTTTCTAATGAGTCAATATCACGCAAAATTTGACGGGCTTCTTCTTGTTGTTCATCAGATAGTAATTTGCTACGCATGAGAAAAGATAGAGCGCGTCGCGTATCCATGACATTGCGCCGAATACGACCATTGGTATCTTCTTCTTTCGCAATGGTTTCGAGGACATCGGCAGCATCCGCATCGGTTATGTCGTCAGATAAAACCTGTTTGCCGGCAAGTTCTAGATTTTCATAGACTTCCTCTAAAGCATCGGCAGAGTATTCGGCATCGGTGGAATACAAGTCTAATAAAACATCTTTTGCATTACTGACCGAGCCTGGACGTAAGCGGGCCCGCAGCCGCACTAAGCGGAAAACCGGCAAATCTTCATCATGGATCGAAAACAGGACATTTTTTGTGAGCACAAAAGCAACCCGGACGTTACGCGAGGTTTCGTCTTCATCTAACAAGAAGTCGGTACGAATATGCATATGGCCATCATCTGCCTCAAAATATCGTGCAGATGCCTCCAGGTCACCCAAATCATCGAGCTCTGGCAGAAGCACATCAAAGGCCTCTTTAATCCAGATCAGCTCTTCCTCTTCGGGGTCAACCACATCAATCCAAATGGGATTAACGTGCTGGAGTAGTTCATTGCGATCTTCGACTTGCTCTTGAGAGAGTCGACCGTTTTGCAGGACGAACAAGTTGATCATGGTGAACTCCTAAGGAATGCGCTAGTTTATCCTATGAGCTATGACAAATTCTCCAAATGAATCATCTTCTTTATGAAATCAAATTCAGTCAGCTTTATAGAGCAAATTGAGGCGGCCTGGGCGGCACAGGAAAGCCTGCTGTGCGTAGGCTTTGACCCCGATCCAAAGCGCTTACCCGCTTGCCTAGTGGGCCAAAACGACGCAACCTTTACTTTTTGCAAAGAAATAGCCGATGCAACCGCCGATGTAGTTTGCGCCTTTAAGCCCCAGTTTGCCTACTTTGCCGCCCAAGGGGCTGAGCCGCAACTGGAAAAGTTGCTGCATTACTTGAAAAAAACCTATCCCCATATCCCCATCATTCTCGACTCTAAAAGGGGCGATATCGGCAGCACTGCTGAACAATATGCAATTGAGACCTTTGAGCGCTACGGAGCTGATGCAGTCACGGTGAGCCCCTACTTAGGTCAAGACTCAGTTGAAGCCTATTTGCGCTATTCGGGCAAAGGGGTAATTATTTTATGTCGCACCTCCAATCCAGGGAGTGCCGACTTGCAAGCCTTACCCGTCATGAATAAAACCGGGGCTGAACCCCTTTATTTACATGTGGCTCGCTTAGCAAGCCAAGAGTGGAATACTTCGGGACAAGTTGGCTTAGTAGTAGGCGCGACCTTTCCGGAAGAAATTACCCGGGTACGTGCCATCGTCGGCAATATGCCCCTGCTAATTCCTGGTATTGGCGCCCAAGGCGGTGATATTGAGGTCACTGTAAAAGCAGGGCAGATTTCCGGCCAGCCCGGCACAGGCATGATCATTAATTCATCGCGGGCCATTTTGTATGCCAGCGCTGGCGCTGATTTTGCTAACGCAGCCCGAACAGCCGCGCTCAATACTCGCGATGCAATTAGGGTCGCGGTAGCACAATGTGATCCATATTCTCCAAAATAAAAGCCTGCCTCGTTGGAAAATGAATGCTCGCCTTACGGCAATATTTAACTTTATCGAAGCATTTCGGCGCAGGTAATGCGGCTGCCAAAGCAGCTGCCTGATCCCGACTTAAAGCTGCTGGGGTGGTGACAAAATAATGCTTGGCAGCAGCGTCCACGCCAAAAATACCTTCACCCCACTCGACCGCGTTCATATAGATTTCAAACAAACGCTGCTTCGATAAAATAAGCTCTAACAGGCCTGTAATGACTAATTCTTGGGCTTTGCGGAAATAATTTTTCTCTGCTGATAAAAATAAATTTTTTGCTAGCTGTTGCGTAATGGTCGAGCCACCACGGACAGGCTGAGTCCCTTTTTGCTGGTTACGTTCCCAGGCTTTTTGCATATCCTCTAGGCGTACGCCATGATGTTGAAAAAAAATATCGTCCTCGCTCACCAAAATAGCACGCTTTAAATTACTGCCTATTTTTTGATACGGTGTCCAACTAGATTCAATTGCGCAAGACCAATGCCAAGTGCATAAGCGCCAACGTTCTGCACGCTCAAACGCTGTGGAGCTCGGCGCAATTACTGACCACAATGCAATTTGAATCACAAAATAGATTTGCATAGCCACAATGCCAAAAAGCATGCACTTCAAAAAATAACTGGGGTAGGTTTTAAGCCAAAGCATGACGTAATTCAGCCAACACTTGACGCGGATTAATTACGCTACTTAAGGTTGCGCCACGCCAAATTATAAAAGCGGCGGCGGCTTGTTCTACCAACATACCGAGCCCGTCACTCACGCGTGACCCATGTTGTAGGGCCTGCTGCATAAAGGGCGTCGGCTTGCCATAAACCAAATCATAGGCAAAAGTACGTGGCTGAAAAAGCTGCGCGGCGAGGTGATTGCTAAGAGGGGAAAGAACATCTAAGCTTGCCGCGGTAGCATTAATCACTAAATCAAATTGACTGAGCGTGCCTGAGCTTGCTTGAGTCTCTAGGTCTGCGCTTGATTCTGCGCGCAATGTAGCTCCCACCGACTGGGCAAGTTCTTCAAATAGGATGGCTAACTGCTGGGCTTTGCCCAGAGAGCGATTAGCAACCATCACGGCTACTGGACATTCAGCAAGTAAAGGGCCAATAATCCCGCGTGCTGCACCCCCAGCCCCCAATATCAAAATCTTCATTCCCTTTAAGGCAATTCCTTGCGCAACTAAATCGCGCACTAAACCTAAGCCATCGGTGTTATCGCCGTAAATTTGACCCCCGTCTTGCCATAAGGTATTGACGGCACCCGCCAGTTGCGCCCGCGTAGTAAGTTGCTTAGCAAATGCACAAGCCTCTAATTTAAATGGCACGGTCACACTCAGACCTTGACCACCCTGCTGAAAAAAGGTTTGCACGTGAAGATGAAATTGGTCTAGAGATGGTTGTATACGGCCGTAATACATCGCCTGTGCTGTTTGCTCAGCATATCGTTGGTGAATCCAAGGTGATTGACTATGACCAATAGGGTTACCTACTACGGCATAGCATGCTTTACCTAAAATAGTTGCTGGTTCAACTTGATCGAAAAAAAGTTTAGTGTCCATAGCGCTAGTTTACCGATGCAATTCCAAGCGGTTACTTCCGGGTGAACTAGCATCACGGGTAAATTCAAAAGTAGCCACCATATCTAAGACCTCTAATTGCCTGCGCATCTCCAACGGAAATGGGCCAAAAGGTGCGGCGGCACGCACAATTGCGACCGCTTGACGATCTAACTCGGCAATGCCTGAGGAGCGACTAATTTCAATGCCGAATGAACTGGGTTTTACAGCCAGTAAATTGCCAGTGCTATCGACACTGATTAATAAAATGAGACTACCGTAAATTGGCCGGCCATTTGCACGGGGAAAAAAAGTACTGCCATACGCTTCAATTTTTTTGCGCATCGCATCGTAATATTGCGCAAACACAACTGCCTTTGCATTGCTCGCCGTCAAGATTGTGCGGCGCGATGATTGCCCTGCTTGATTCTGTAAACGCTGTGCTAATTCAGTCTCTAAAGCATTGAATTGCGGTTTTGTAGTTTGCACCTCACCACTGAGCCTAACGCCCGATTGTTTTTGCTGAGCATCAAGTTGGGCCAGCATCTTTTTTTGCTGCTTTTCTAATACCTCCAGCTGCGCTTCTATTCCTAAACGAGCGCGGTGCATAGCGCTTGCATTTTGCGGGCTTGCAGCGCCACTCCCCTGCAAGTCAGCTTGGGCTAATTGAGTGGCCTTCTTAGGGGCGCTTGGACTGTTGGCATTTACCAAAATCACGCTTAAGGCCGTATTCAAGCGCCGCTTTTGCGACTCTTGCCAACCCCAGCGAAAGGACAAAAAAATTGCGTGCAGCGCAATTGACGCAATTAAAGCGCACCAAATAGGGTGTCTTAAACAGGCGTGCTTAAACCTGAAGCGAAAAGCATTTTGTTGCCCAGTAAAATCATGGGTTTGAAGTTTCGTCATTAATCTCGGGTATTACGTCAGTAACTGCACTTACAGCTGCTGCATCTGCCAAAGCCTCAATTTCCTTCACACGCGAACTAGCCGTGAGTTGTAATAAATCGACTGCCATAACCTCAATGATGGCACGCGTTAGGCGTCCATGAGATGTCAACTCAGGAATAGGTAAGTGCAGGGGAATGAATTCAGCTCTTGCCATACCTTCTTTTAAATGCCGTACGGTAATTTCAGTCGGCAGATTATTTTGTAGCAACCAACGTAAGCACCAATATTTTTCAAGGCGATCTTGGTATTCTGCATAGGCCTGATAGCAAGCTTCAAAGTCGGCTGCGATACCCATCAGATTCGCATCGCGCGGCGGAAAAGGGGCAACTATTTTTGCTGTTATTCCATGGCGAATAATGGCGAGTAATTGCCATTGATTAACCAAATCGGTATAGCGGCGTAAGGGGGAAGTACACCAAGCGTAATACTCCAGACCCAAGCCCTCGTGGGGAGCAGGCGTAGTCTGCATGCGCGTACGTAAAGGCCCCCAACCTTTTTGCGTTCTAAATAATCCTGGCAGACCATGCTCAGCAATTAAGCGCCCCCAAGTGCTATTGCAGTAAATCATCCATTCAGCGACGACCGTATCCAATACCGAACCCCGCTGCCGAGGAATAATTTCAATCTGCTCTGCTCCTGCATCACCTTTAATTTCGAAGAGAAAATCGCGTGCTAATGCGCCTGGCTCTGCTGGCCCCAGTGTTTCAGCCCTCAGGCCATTCTCAACCCGTTGGGCTTGACGCTGGGCGTGGAATAGTTTTGCAGTCCGCCATAACACCCCTATTTCCATTTGAAATGGATTGGCCAAGGTGCCTTCCTTAATTGCGTCGTCTTCAAGCACTTCTGCACTTACCAGTTGCTCTAGAGCCTCCAAACGTAAATTCGCTGCGATGGGCACTAATTCAATCGCCGAGTGTGGACGCTCGCCGGTTAATTTGCCCTCTGTATCAACTTCTACATATAAGGAAACAGCTGGCCGAGAAGAGCCAGCATCAAGTGAAAACTGCTGAATCAGGTCGGGTGGCAACATAGTAATTTTGTCACCAGGGAAATATACCGTCGACATACGGGTGCGCGCAATTTGATCGAAAGCATCATCGCGCTGAATTACTAATGCCGGGGCAGCGATATGAATACCAATCCGATACCCACCACCGGGAATAGCGCTCACTGAAAAAGCATCGTCAATTTCAGTGGTACTGGCATCGTCAATTGAAAATGCCTTAACTGCGGCCTGCGGTAAATTTGCAAGGGCTGCTTGAAAGGTATCTGCATCAATACTTTGGCCACTATTATGCTTAGCGCCATGGGGAAAATGATGATGCAAAAACATCCCCTGGTGATAATGCAAAGGCGATTCGAGCGCGCCACAGCGCATAAATAATTGCGCAGGTGATTCGCCAGCGATGGCGCAAGCTGCTAAAACCGCCTTATATGCCAAGCTATTTTTGTCTGGAGTAAAAAGTAAGTGATTGACTTGATTGCGCAAGGCCGGCGGGAAAATACCTGCGACTAATTCATCTGCCCAGCATGCTTGTTGCGCTAATTCTGTTTTTTTACGTTCAATTGCTGCTAAACCTGCCTGTAGTTGCTCGAGTGGCGCACGAAGAAAACGGCCTCGACCCTTGCGCCGAAAATAAATCGGCGCGCCCTGCAAAGCGATGGCTAAAGCAATTTTTTGACTTACTGCAACGGTGTTGCCAAAATACTCCATTGCTAATTCAGTAAAGATAAATTCTTCTGTGGGGGCACAATCCCAGAGTAACTGCAAATCGATTTCCTGGGCCGCGACAGCCGCCTCATCGATTGCAATTTGGGCGCTAGGTTGCTCAAACCGCAACCAAACTTCTTTGGCCTTAAGCTTGAGTTGTTTGCCAGAAAGGCTGGTCACTAACCAAGACTCGCTTTCGCCTACACCTGTAGAAGATATTACAGTTGCGGCGCGAATTTCGCCGCTTTCTTCATATACAAGTTGCATACTTAAAGTGAAATTCCGCCGCTAGCTTCGAGCGCAACACCATTGACGTAACTCGCTTCATCGCTGGCCAGAAATAAATAAATATTGGCCATTTCTGCTGGTGTACCTAAGCGCCCTAACCAGCATCGCCTTTCAATATCGGCCAAGATAGAGCTTGGCATGGCCTTGACCATTTCGGTAGCAATAAAACCAGGGCAAACCGCATTGACTCGAATACCTTTGGGGCCTAATTCACGCGCCCAGGTTTTAGTAAACCCAATCACCCCAAACTTCGAAGCAGAATAATTGGTTTGACCAAAATTACCATACAAGCCAACCACGCTGGAAGCATTCACGATGGCCCCTTTACCAGCCTCTAGCATATGTGGCGCAACGAGTTGGGTGCAATTAAATACCCCCTTTAAGTTGACGTCGATGACGGCATCAAATTGGGCTTCAGTCATTTTGATCAGGCGCGCGTCTTGGGTAATACCTGCGTTATTAATTAAAATGTCAATGCGCCCATGGCGCTGCATAATCATCTCAATTGCCGCTTGAATAGAAACACGATCAGTCACATTAATTGCATAAGCTTCGGCGCCTGGCAAACTAGCGGCAGTCTTTTGTACTGCCTCTAGATTCACGTCTGCCAACATCACTTTGGCTCCTTCTGCAGCGAAGCGTTGGGCAGTTGCTAAACCAATACCTTTTGCTCCACCAGTAATGATGGCTACTTTATCGTGCAAGCGTTGCTCCATATGACCTATCCTTTTGGTTATTTCAATCGAGACTCAGAATAGCCTAACTCAGAGTGAACTAAGTAAGCCGCTCTAAAATTTTCTGGTGTATTCCACCAAACCCGCCATTACTCATTACTAAAATATGGTCGCCTGATTTAGCTTCCGCTACAACTGCGGCAATCAGTTGCTCTAGGTCACTAAAAACCAAGGCTTTTGGTGCGCTTGCCCGAAGATTGAGTGGTGCCAATGCGCCTTCTAAATCCCAGCTGAGCGCGGCTTTACCGGCTGTAGCCTCGTAGGCAAAAACATGATTTGCCAAATTTAAGCTGGCTGGCAGCTGCGTTTTCATTACGCCTAATTTCATGGTGTTGGAGCGTGGCTCTAGTACGGCCAAAATACGTGCCTTACCCACCCGGCGGCGCAAGCCATCTAACGTAGTTGCAATTGCAGTTGGATGGTGGGCAAAATCATCGTACACCGTAATCTGGTTCTTGCTGCCGATGACTTCTAAACGCCGCTTAACATTTTGAAATGCACCCAAAGCAATTGCCGCATCACTGGGCTGAATACCAATATGATGCGCAGCCGCTATTGCAGCTAAGGCATTCAGTTGATTATGTGTGCCCATCACACCTGAATCTTTGTCCCATTCAAGCAGTGCGACAGGGTGTCCTTGATGGAGGACCGTAAATGCATCAGCAGCTTGAGGCACTAAGGACCAATGCGCATTTTTATCGCTGCCAAATCCCTCTACTGCCGACCAAACGCCACGCTGTAAAACTCGCTCTAATGCTGGCTCGCCGGCATTGACAATAATTAATCCAGTACTAGGGACAGTCCTCACTAAGTGATGAAATTGGTTTTCAATCGCCGCTAAGTCACTAAAAATATCAGCGTGATCAAATTCCAAATTATTGAGCAAGGCGGTGCGCGGACGGTAATGCACAAATTTACTGCGCTTATCAAAAAACGCCGTATCGTATTCGTCGGCCTCAATAACAAAATATTGGCCCGCCCCCAAGCGCGCTGACACTGAAAAATTAAGGGGCACCCCGCCAATTAAATAGCCTGGTTCCCGGCCGTTGCATTCTAATATCCAGGCAAGCATGGCGGCAGTTGTGGTTTTACCGTGAGTCCCTGCTACCGCCAAGACATGATGCCCCGTTAGCACTTGCTCTCCCAACCATTGCGGACCAGAGGTATAGGGCAGCCCCTGATCCATGATGGACTCCATCAGCGGGTTGCCGCGGGAAACCACATTACCAATCACAAATAAATCGGGCTTTGATTCAAGCCGCAATAATTGATCGGGGGAGTATCCTTCAATTAACTTGATCCCTTGGGCCTCTAGCTGTGAACTCATTGGCGGGTAGACATTAGCATCACACCCAGTGACTTGGTGTCCGCGCTGTCTAGCAATTGCAGCAATACCGCCCATAAAAGTACCGCAAATGCCTAAGATATGAATATGCATTACTGAATTTTAGCTAAGGAGTGTTAGTGTGAGTCAAAGAATGAATCGAAAACAATGGCTAAGTGTGGCGCTGATTGCCATTATTGCCCTTTTCGCCGGCATTGGAATTTCGCACTGGCTAGCTAAAAACCGCTTAAGTGGTGACCCGAGTGCGCAACAATTTTTTCAGCAGGAGTGGGTCAAGCCAGACGGACAAACATTAAACCCCGCGATTTGGCAAAATCGTTTGGTCCTCGTGAATTTTTGGGCCTCTTGGTGTCCACCTTGTGTTGCCGAAATGCCGGCCTTAGACCAACTGAGCAAGGACTTAACGTCAAAGCCAGTGATTTTTATTGGTGTTGGCATTGACTCGCCAAGCAATATCCGCGAATTTTTACTGAAAACCCCAGTTTCCTATCCCATTGTGATTGGCGGCCTGGAGGGCAGTCAAATTGGTAAGACTTTAGGTAATAGTCAAGGCGCACTGCCGTTTACTGTCATCATCGACGCAAAAGGACAGATCATCTACCGCAAATTAGGCAAGATAGATGCAGATGAGCTAAAAAACGTAATTTTAAAGGCTATTTAACAAAAGTTAGCCTAACTTAGTCATTAATAAGCAATCAATTTATATCCGGAAATGGTTCCTCAGCCTGAGATAAGCGGGGTTTTTATTTGGAACTTTACAATTTTTACGTGCTCAAACGGGTATACTTTAACGACGGTAAAACTGGCTTTCCTGCCTTTTTATCTTTAATTGCACTTAAAAGTTGTTATTTATGCCGAAAAAACCATTAATTCTCGTTATTCAGGGTCCTAACCTCAATTTACTGGGCACCCGCGAGCCTGGTATTTATGGCGCAAAAACCTTGCCAGAGATTCATGCTGAGCTGAATTTAATTGCTCAGGCGGCTGGCATTGAGTTGCAAACCTATCAAAGTAATCATGAAGGTGAGCTAATTGATTGCATTCAAAAAGCCAAGGTCGATGGTGTCGACTTTATTTTGATTAATCCGGGCGGCTTCACCCATACTAGTGTTGCGTTGCGGGATGCCTTGGCTGGCGTGGCGATCCCCTTTATTGAAGTGCATTTGTCGAATATTCATCAACGTGAAGCCTTCCGCAAGCATTCTTATTTATCGGATCTCGCAACCGGCGTTATCTGTGGACTGGGCCCCCTTGGCTATGAATTGGCCCTGAAGGCAGCCCAGCAGCAACTGCAGGCACCTACGCAATAAGTTGCTCGACTCATTGCAACCCGATATGCCCCTTAAAAAACTATCATCCCGCGCAGTCGTTCAATCTCCCTACAGCTTCGTTCAGTAAGCAGAAAGTAAATGGCTATGGACTTACGAAAACTCAAAACCCTAATCGATCTCGTTGCCGATTCAGGTATTTCCGAGCTCGAAGTAAATGAAGGTGAAGACCGGGTGCGCATTGTGAATACCCGCGATGCCCATGCATCTGGCGCGCACAATCTGAGTCATGCCGCCAGCAACTTCAATTTACATGCGCCCGCAGTAAATCCCAACCCGCTTGCGAGCGCGGCTGCCGATGTAAATCAGGGTAAAGCGCTCGAAGAAGATCAGCCTGTGGCTGAAGGCGTCATTGCCCGCTCACCGATGGTGGGCACTTTTTACCGCGCACCAAATCCAGAATCGCCTAATTTTGTGCAAGTCGGCGATGCCGTTACTGTTGGTCAGACCCTCTGCATTATTGAGGCGATGAAGTTGTTAAATGAGATTGAAGCCGAGACTGCTGGTGTCATCAAGCAAATTTTGTGCGAAAACGGCCAAGGGGTTGAGTATGACCAACCCCTCTTTGTAATTGTCTAATTTACTTTTCCAAAACGCATATGTTTGACAAAATTTTGATTGCCAATCGAGGTGAGATTGCGCTACGCATTCAACGCGCCTGTCGCGAACTGGGCATTAAAACGGTAGTGGTCTACTCGGTTGCAGATAAAGAAGCGAAGTACGTCAAGCTAGCTGATGAAGCGGTATGCATAGGGCCTGCGCCTTCGCCTTTAAGTTACCTGAATATGCCGGCCATTATTTCTGCAGCTGAAGTAACTGATGCTGAAGCAATCCATCCTGGCTATGGCTTTCTTTCTGAAAATGCCGACTTCGCCGAGCGGGTTGAAAAATCAGGCTTTGCA
>CAILUH010000246.1 GCA_903837335.1 uncultured beta proteobacterium
CCATCAAACCGATGCCAGCGCCATTCATGCGCATTTAAACCTAAAACACGCAGACATTGCTTAAATAAGATCGCCTCATCACCTGCTACAGGTTTGCCAAAAAACCACCATTGAAATTGTGGCTCTGTTTGAACGCTTATCGGAGGGGGATTAGTTGTCGTCATTTGCTGCTCAGACTCAGTAGTTAGCGAAGTCGGCGCCAAAGTTTCCCGCGCAAGCCACTCAGATATACCCATTTCTTTTAAGTAAGCAGAGCGTGCGAGAGTCATAGGGTATCCATCTTAAGCGATTTTGCTAGTACATGAGCATCTTCGCGCTCTCCGGATTCTGGGTCTAGCGGGTAATATTGTTTTCTTTTTCCAATTAGCACAAAGCCTAATTTTTCATAAAGTTTGATGGCCCCTACATTACTTGGTCGTACCTCTAAGATAATGCGCTGGCAATGGCTTTGCTGCGCGATATTTTCAACTGAGGCCATTAATCGCACGCCAACACCCCGACGACGAACAAGGGGGTTCACCGTTATATTTAAAAGATGCAACTCATCCACCCCTGGAAATAAAATGAAATAGGCTATTAAATCGCCGCTATCTTCACTCTCGATGCAATAGGCCCAATGTCCTGCCGCCAATGAATCGGTAAAATTTCCCCCTGTCCACGGATGTAAGTGTGACTCGAGTTCAAGGGCTAAAACGCGCTCTATGTCATCCATTTGCATCGCTCGAAAAACAAAATTAGCCATACTTTTTTCTACCACAGGCATGCTACTGAGCAGCTATAGGCAATATCTTGCCAGCTCGTTCGGCGCTGGTGAAAGCCACCTTATCGCGTACATATAAGGGCTCTAACAAACGTACATCATGTTGTAAGCCAGCAGCAAGCTGTTGTCTGGCGCAAGCTAAAACACCTAAGGCATTTGCACTCATTTCGCTTAAGGCAAGTGCTTGCACAGCTGCACTACACAAATTAACGCCACTGCCAACTACCCAATTAATTTTCTCCAGCGCTATATCGGCCGGTAACGCTAATTGAGGGGCAGATAAACGCACAGGCAAACTATCTTGAAGGTGGTATCTGGCCCAATAAACCTCGCCCATCCGCGCATCTAAAATGACTAACAATTCCTTATCTCTATTGCCCTGTACGTCTATTTGTAAAACTGCTTGCATAGCAATGCTATCTAAACTGATCACCGATAAAACAGGTAAATTCGCGCCCAAGGCTAAGCCTTGTACACAAGCAATTCCTAAACGTACCCCCGTAAAGGCGCCGGGACCAATATCCACTGCAATGGCGTCTACATCAGCTAATGTCAATTGGGCTTCCTCGAGAAGGGCATTTACCCAGGGCAATAAATACAAACTTGCGGTCGATCCCACCTGCTCATGGCGTTGTAAAACAGTGTGCTGATTCACAGCGAGGGCAACCGAACACCAAGCGCTTGAAGTTTCAATTGCTAATATTGTCATGAATAAGCCATTAGGCAGCTGTAGCGAAAGACAGGATAAGGTCGGGCGGGGCCTGTACCAATTCAATTAAAACGCCTTCCCCACTAAAAGGAAATTCATCATTCGCTTTAGGGTGAATGAAAATAATGTCATGACCGCCGGCACCTGGACGAATGCCGCCCGGAGTAAAGCGTAAGCCACGGGCTTCAAGCCATTGCACTGCCAAAGACAAATCGTCAACCCATAAGCCAATATGATTTAAAGGGGTATTTTGAACCGCAGGCTTTTTATCGACATCGAGCGGTTGCATTAAATCAACTTCCACTTCATGGCTACCACTGCCAATTGCACAAATATCTTCATCGACATTTTCACGCGCTGAAACAAATGTACTCTTGAATTGCAATCCTAACAAATCAAGCCAGAGGTGCCGCAGTTTATTTTTATCGACGCCGCCAATGGCAATTTGTTGGACGCCTAAAATACGGAATGGGCGTTGACTTAAGGTTGACATAGCTGTTTTCTCAATTAACAATTAAAGTCATTATTCAAACCGCATAATGAGTTGATCTACCGACAAACTATCGCCCTGCTTTACTAGCAACTCAGCAACAATACCGTCTTGCGTAGCCAGCAAAGTATTTTCCATTTTCATTGCCTCAATCGCTGCCAACTTTTGCCCCGCAATTACCTTTTCACCCACTTTAACGGTCAGTTGAGTCAATAAGCCAGGCATTGGCGACAAAAGCATTTTGGAAGTATCTGGTAAAGCCTTAACTGGCATGCGTTGTTGCATTTCACTGCCAAAGGGGCTTAGTACCATACAGGCATATTGCGCACCATCTAAAACCAAATGGTATCCAACCCCACGCCGCACAACTTGCGCAGTAAGCTTGCGCGTGCCATTGATGGTGGCGTTTAAACAAATCATGCCAGGGCGCCACTGACTAGCAATATCGTAGCGGCTTAAGCCATTGGCACCGTCAATATAAACTATATATACGCCCTCTTTTAATTCAATTCGAGTCGGTAAATTGTAGGGCTCATTGATTGCTCCTACGCGCTTATTGGTTACAACTACAAAACGTTTAGCAATCACCATTTCGTGGCCAACCAATTGACCATCAATCAGTTGAATATGCTCTAAATAGCGGTGCCGCATAAATGTCGCTAAGGCGGCAAATAGATAGGGGTCATGCGGTTGAACTGAATCAGGATGAAAACCGTCAGGATATTCCTCGGCAATAAAGCCAGTATTGAAGTTGCCGGCAATAAATTTTGGATGCTGAAATAAAGCAGCCTGAAATGGAATAGTCGAATGAATCCCTCGAATCACAAATTCATTTAAAGCGCTGCGCATTTTCTCCATTGCTTCTTGACGATTAGCACCATGAACAATAAGCTTTGCAATCATTGAGTCGTAATACATGGGTATTTCACCGCCCTCAAAAACGCCCGTATCAACTCGAACACCGTTGATTGAATCCGGTGGTCGATATTTCACTAACCGTCCCGTAGAAGGTAAAAAATTGCGGAATGGATCATCGGCATTAATGCGACATTCCATTGCCCAACCATTGAGTTGAATTTCTGCTTGTGTAAAAGCAAGTTTTTCGCCCGCCGCAACCCGAATCATTTGCTCAACTAAATCAAGCCCAGTAATGGCTTCGGTAACCGGATGCTCTACTTGTAATCGGGTATTCATTTCTAAGAAATAAAATGATTGATCGGCACCAACGACAAATTCAACTGTACCAGCAGACTGATATTGCACTGCCTTTGCTAATGCAACCGCTTGTTCGCCCATGGCCTTGCGGGTTGCAGCGTTAATAAATGGAGATGGCGCCTCTTCGATGACCTTTTGATGGCGACGTTGAATCGAGCATTCCCGTTCCCATAGGTAAACAACATTGCCATAAGCATCGCCCAGAATTTGAATTTCTATATGACGCGGCTCAACCACAAATTTTTCAATAAATACCCGATCATCACCAAAATTATTGGCAGCCTCTGTTTTGCAAGTTACAAACCCTGTCAGCACTTCTGCATCATTATTGGCAACCCGCAGACCCTTACCACCGCCACCAGCAGAGGCTTTAATCATGACTGGGTAACCAATGCCTTGGGCAATTTTGACCGCTTCTGCGGGACTTTCAATCACCTCGTTATAGCCCGGAATGGTATTGACTTGCGCAGCTAAAGCCAGCTTTTTAGAGGCAATTTTGTCGCCCATTGCGGCAATTGCAGGAAATTTTGGACCAATAAAAGTAATCCCCTCAGCTTCCACGCGTTCAGCAAATTCAGCATTCTCTGATAAAAATCCGTACCCCGGATGAACTGCATCAGCGCCGGTATCTTTGCAGGCCTGAATAATCCGCTCAATTAATAAATAGGATTCGCGCGATGGTGCCGGGCCAATAAATACTGCTTCATCAGCCATCCGTACATGCTTGGATTCACGATCTGCAGCGGAATAAACGGCTACTGTCTTAATACCCATGCGCTGCGCCGTGCTAATTATCCGACACGCAATTTCGCCCCGATTTGCAACTAAAATTTTCTTAAACAGATTCATTGTCATCTTCAATTTACCTTGCCCTTAGAGCGGAATGTTGCCGTGCTTTCGCGTCGGATTCTCTAATACTTTATTTTTTAGCATCATGAGCGAGCGAGCAATCCGCTTACGACTTTCGTGGGGCAAAATGACGTCATCAATATAACCACGCCGACCAGCCACAAAGGGATTGGCAAATTTTGTTTTGTATTCAGCTTCGCGCGCATTAATTTTATCGGTATCGCCTTTTTCTTCGCGAAAAATAATTTCTACCGCGCCTTTGGGTCCCATCACCGCAATTTCTGCAGAAGGCCAAGCGAAATTCACATCACCGCGCAAATGTTTTGAGGCCATCACGTCGTAGGCGCCACCATATGCTTTGCGGGTTATTAAGGTCACCTTTGGTACTGTGCAATCGGCATAGGCATAAAGTAACTTAGCGCCATGTTTAATAATGCCGCCATACTCTTGAGCGGTTCCCGGCATAAAACCGGGCACGTCTACCAAAGTAACAATAGAGATATTAAAAGCATCACAAAAGCGCACAAACCGTGCCGCCTTTATCGACGATTTAATATCTAAGCAGCCCGCTAAAACTAAGGGCTGGTTAGCCACAATACCAATAGTTTGTCCTTCCATCCGCGCAAATCCAATGATGATATTTTTCGCAAAATCAGGCTGCAATTCAAAAAACTCACCATCATCAGCAATTTTTTGAATTAATTCATGCATATCGTAAGGTTGATTGGGATTAGCTGGCACTAAAGTATCGAGTGAATAATCGGGCTCCTCATTACGTTTGGCCGAGCGCACAATAGGTGGCTTTTCACGATTAGAGAGGGGTAAATAATTAAAAAATCGGCGCAGCATCATGATGGCTTCAACATCATTTTCAAAGGCTAAGTCACAAACGCCCGATACAGTTGAATGGGTTATAGCGCCGCCTAATTCTTCAGCGCTAACATCCTCATGGGTAACGGTCTTCACTACTTCAGGACCCGTCACAAACATATACGAACTATCCTTCACCATGAAAATAAAATCCGTTAATGCTGGCGAGTAAACAGCACCGCCGGCACAGGGTCCCATAATGAGTGAGATTTGGGGAATAACACCGGAAGCAGTTACATTGCGTTGAAAAATTTCTGCGTAACCCCCTAAAGAAGCTACGCCCTCTTGAATTCGGGCTCCGCCAGAATCATTTAAGCCAATCACAGGTGCGCCTACTTTCAACGCTTGATCCATAATTTTGCAAATTTTTTCAGCGTGTGCCTCAGATAATGAACCTCCAAGCACCGTAAAGTCTTGTGAAAATACAAATACCAAACGCCCATTAATCATGCCGTAGCCGGTCACTACGCCATCACCAGGAACTGTTTGATCGCCCATCCCAAAATCATTGCAGCGATGCTCGACAAACATATCCCATTCCTCAAAACTGCCAGCATCAAGCAATAACTCAATTCGTTCACGCGCGGTTAGCTTGCCTTTAGCGTGTTGCGCTTGAATGCGTTTTTGGCCGCCCCCTAAACGTGCCAGTTCGCGTTTAGCTGCGAGTTGTTCAATAATTTCTTGCATAAAAATTCCTTAATAAAGGTTTATTTTGCTAATAATTCAAGTAAGCGCCGTGCTGCCACCGAGGCTGCCATGGTGCCTTGATTAACCGCCGCAACCATTTCGGGTAATAGGGCTTGCACTCCTGCATGCTCACGAAAGCCGGCCTTAAGCCCGGCATCAATCCGTTCCCACATCCAGGCCCCAGCTTGCGCCTGTCGTCTAGCTTGCAACTTTTCATTCGCGGTTTGTAGCTGCTGAAAATGCTGAATATGCGCCCATAACTCTGACACCCCTTGACTGTGGAGCGCGCTCATCGTCATCACACGTGGGTGCCACGCTTCTTTCATATGCGTTGCATGGTCGGGATTGCCCTGAAACCCCAATAATCGCAAAGAGCTAGTAATAAAGGCTTGGGCCCGCATTGCAGCATCAGGATCAATATCAGCCTTATTGATCACGATTAAATCAGCCAATTCCATCACGCCTTTTTTAATCGCCTGCAAATCATCACCCGCATTCGGTAATTGCAATAATAAAAATAAATCCGTCATTCCAGCGACGGCAATTTCACTTTGACCAACCCCAACGGTTTCAACGATAACCACATCGTGACCAGCTGCTTCAGCTACCAATAAGGCTTCACGGGTCTTTTCAGCCACACCACCGAGCGTGCCAGAAGAAGGGCTAGGACGAATAAAAGCCTGTTCATGCACCGATAATTTTTCCATGCGGGTTTTATCACCCAAGATCGATCCGCCCGATAAACTTGACGAAGGGTCTATCGCTAAAACAGCTACGCGGTGACCCTGCTCAATGAGATATAAGCCCAGGGTTTCGATTAAGGTCGACTTTCCTACTCCAGGAACGCCTGAAATACCCAGGCGAAATGAGCGCCCCGTGTGCGGTAATAAAGTATTTAAGATGTCGTCAGCCCGCGCACGATGATCAACACGAGTCGATTCCAATAAAGTAATTGTTTTAGCGAGAGCACGTCGCTGCGCTGCACTTGGCGGCGCAATAATAGCGTCGACTAGATCTTGATCGGCAGCCAGCAGCGAAGAGTTGGCAGACATGGTTTCTTACGTTAGGCTCTGCCGAATTTGCTCAAGTATGTCTTTAGCTGATGCCGGTATTGGCGTGCCTGGCCCATAGATACCCTTCACACCGGCTTCATACAAAAATTCATAATCTTGCTTCGGAATAACTCCACCTACAAACACAATGATGTCGCCACCGCCAAGTCTTTTTAGCTCCTCAATAATGGCAGGCACCAAGGTTTTATGACCCGCCGCTAAAGTTGAAATGCCTAAGGCATGCACATCATTCTCAATTGCTTGACGGGCGCATTCTTCAGGAGTTTGAAATAAAGGACCGATATCGACATCAAAACCCAGATCGGCAAAGGCTGTGGCTACTACTTTAGCACCACGATCATGGCCGTCTTGTCCGAGCTTGGCGATCATGACGCGGGGTCGGCGCCCCACGTCTTGCGCAAATTGATTAATTTCAACTTTTAGTTTGTCCCAGCCCTCGGCTGAGTCGTAAGCAGCTGCATACACTCCGGTCACCTTTTGCGTATCGGCGCGATGGCGCCCGTAAACCTGTTCTAAAGCATCAGAAACTTCACCAACAGTAGCGCGTAAGCGCACTGCATCAACTGCTAAAGCCAATAAATTCCCTGAATTTTCTGCAGCCGCCTTGGTTAATGCAGCCAATGCTAATGCAACCTTAGCATTATCACGTTTGGCTTTTACGCTTTTTAAGCGCTCAATTTGATTATTGCGAACTTTATCGTTATCAATAATCAAAACATCAACTAAATCTTCTTCAGGCAATTGATATTTATTAACTCCTACAATCACATCCGCACCTGAATCTATTTTGGCTTGTTTCTCGGCAGCGGCGGCTTCAATTTTCAGTTTTGCCCAACCACTTTCAACTGCTTTAGTCATCCCACCGAGTGCATCCACCTCTAGAATAATCTCCCAGGCCTTATCAGCCATTTCTTGCGTCAAACTTTCCATCAAATAAGATCCGGCCCAAGGATCGATGACGTTACTAATATGTGTTTCTTCCTGCAAAATGAGTTGCGTATTGCGCGCAATCCGGCTCGAGGTTGCCGACGGTAAGGCAATGGCCTCATCAAAAGAGTTGGTATGCAAGGATTGGGTACCACCAAAAATTGCAGCCATCGCTTCAACCGTAGTGCGCACTACATTGTTGTAGGGATCTTGCTCGGTTAACGACCAACCTGAAGTCTGACAATGCGTGCGGAGCATTAATGACTTCTGATTTTTAGGATTAAATTCTTTCATCATGCGCCACCACAATAAGCGTGCCGCCCTTAACTTAGCCACCTCTAAATAAAAGTTCATGCCAATGGCAAAAAAGAACGATAAGCGACCAGCAAAACCATCCACATCAAGGCCTTTAGCTAAAGCAGTTTTCACATACTCTTTGCCATCCGCCAAAGTAAAGGCCAACTCTAGAACTTGATTGGCCCCCGCTTCCTGCATGTGGTAGCCTGAAATAGAAATCGAATTAAATTTCGGCATGTGCAAAGTGGTGTACTCAATAATGTCGCTAATAATGCGCATCGATGGCTCAGGCGGATAGATATAGGTATTACGCACCATGAACTCTTTTAATATATCGTTTTGAATCGTGCCTGATAACTCTGCTTGACTTACGCCCTGCTCTTCACCAGCAACAATGTAGCCCGCCAAAATAGGTAGCACAGCGCCATTCATCGTCATCGACACGGATACTTTGTCCAGCGGAATTCCAGCAAATAAAATGTTCATGTCTTCCACTGAATCGATTGCTACCCCAGCTTTGCCGACATCACCAGTTACGCGGGGATGATCGGAGTCATAACCACGGTGCGTGGCCAAATCAAACGCTACCGAAATGCCCTGACCACCCGCAGCAAGCGCCTTGCGATAAAAGGCATTCGATTCTTCTGCAGTTGAAAAGCCGGCGTATTGGCGAATCGTCCAGGGTCGTACCGAGTACATCGTGGCTTGGGGCCCGCGTATAAATGGTTCAAAACCCGGCAATGAATTGGTAAAAGGCAGATCGCGGGTATCTGCATCGGTATACAGGGCCTTAATGTGAATCCCATCAGGGGTTTGCCAGCCGAGTTGATCGACCTTTCCTGCAGGTGCCGATTTTTCAGCCAGCTTTTGCCAATCATCTAGGCTGGTTTTAGCCGGTTCAGGCCACGCACTTATGCTAGGTTTGGATGGTTTGCGATCTTTACTCATGAATGGCTCCTATTTAGCCTTTTTTTGATTAAAGCAACTTATAGAGTAATTGTGCTTGACAAATGCGGTAATGTCTAGCTATTGTATACATAATTATGAATACAAAAATGAGTTCAAGGCCTTTATATGAGGAAGTTGCTGAGCGCCTTAGAGGACAAATCTTCGCCCACGACTTTGCCCCTGGCAGTTGGCTAGACGAGCAAAGTCTAGCGGAACAGTATGGAATTAGCCGCACGCCCATGCGGGAAGCCATTAAAGTACTGGCGGCTGAAGGTTTAATAACCATGAAGTTACGGCGTGGCGCCTATGTTACTGAGGTAAATCAAACCGATTTGGCCCAAATCTTTACTGTGCTTTCACTATTGGAGGGTGAAGCTGCCAAAACCGCTGCCCTTAAAGCCAGTGAAAGTGACCTCAATCGTTTAGACGATTTGCATTTAAAACTTGAAAAAGCTGCTGCCGATCGCAATTTAGAGCAATTCTTTGAAATAAACGTGCGGTTTCATGACCTTTTGCTTGAAATTACTGCCAACCCATGGATGACGGGAGTCATTGCCGATTTACGTAAGGTCCTTAAGCTGCAGCGACGCAATTCCTTGGATCAAACGGGCCGTTTACAGAATTCATTACTAGAGCATCGCGACATCTTAAAGGCCATTTTGCAACGCGATGGCGAGCTAGCTGCTAAGACAATGCGCGCGCATTTAGCACAAGGCTTGGTGGCTAGTCGCTAAAAGGGTTTGTGTCAGTCCAAAAATTAGGCCTGCAAGACCGATTATTTTTTTACGACGAGAGGACCCGGTAAGGAAGCTAGATAAGCAGCAATATTCCGTATTTGTGGGTCGGTCAAGCCTTTGGCCTGAGAGCCCATTACAGCATTTTTACGCCCATAGTTAGCATTCGTCTCAACTTGGTAAGAGCGTAAAGCGTAATATAAATAATCCTCATGCTGTCCTGCTAGCCTAGGATAAGTAGGCGCAATCGAGGTGAAGTAATCAGCGCCGTGACAAGCAGCGCAATTGCGTTCAGCAACTAATTTTTTACCGCTCTCAATATCAGCCGCAGACGCTAAGCCAATGCTTGCAAGAAGAAGGAGGTAAATAGCTGTAAATTTCATAAACAAACCTTTAAACCAAAATTACTTCAAGGAATTCATTGGGGAACTACTATTTTGTGCGGCATAGTATTCGCCAATATCGACCATATCCTGATCAGACAAGCTAGCAGAGATGGC
>CAILUH010000247.1 GCA_903837335.1 uncultured beta proteobacterium
ATGCCAGGCGATAACGTAACAATTACCGTGAAGCTCATCGCCCCGATCGCCATGGAAGAAGGTTTACGTTTCGCAATCCGCGAAGGTGGCCGTACCGTTGGCGCTGGTGTAGTGGCAAAGATTTTGGCTTAGGGTTTGATTAATTGAAAAATAGGGGCGTAGCTCAATTGGCAGAGCGTTGGTCTCCAAAACCAAAGGTTGGGGGTTCGATGCCCTCCGCCCCTGCCACACGTTTGAACTGAAATTACATGTCACAACAGTCGCTTAGTCATCACGAATCTAAATCTGCTTGGGTTACTTTCCTTGCGGTAGGTATCGTTATTGCTGCTTTAGTTTTGTATTACATCCTCATTGATCAATCAATTTGGGTGCGTTTAGCAATTTTGTTTGGCGGTATTGCATTGGCAGTAGGCATTGTTGCCATCTCCCCAGAGGGCAAGCGTTTCATTGTTTATGCAAGAGAGTCTTGGTATGAGGTCAAAAAAGTAGTTTGGCCAACTCGCAAAGAGGCAACCCAAATGACTCTAGTTGTTTTTGGCTTTGTCCTAATCATGTCGCTATTTTTATGGTTTGCAGACAAATTAATTGAATGGTTAGTTTTTTCAGTTCTATTGGGCTGGAAGTGAGTAAAAAATGATTGATGCAGAATTAGCCACCAACCCCCAAGCCACTGGCAATATGCGCTGGTACGTGATTCACGCCTACTCGGGCATGGAAAAAAGCGTAAAAAAAGGCTTGGAAGAGCGTATTGCCCAATCTGGCATGGCCGATAAATTTGGCCGTATATTGGTGCCATCAGAAGAGGTTGTGGAGATTAAGGCAGGGCAAAAGTCCGTTTCAGAACGGCGTTTTTTCCCTGGCTATGTGCTTATTGAGATGGAAATGACCGATGAAAGTTGGCATTTGGTCAAAAATACCCCCAAAGTTACTGGTTTTGTCGGCGGAGTGCGCAATCGCCCCTCCCCCATTTCAACTGCCGAAGTCAGCAAAATCATGGATCAAATGCAGGCTGGGGTTGATAAACCTAAACCGAAGACCTTATTTGAGGTTGGCGAGATGGTCCGGGTTAAAGAAGGCCCATTTACCGACTTTAATGGCAATGTCGAGGAAGTGAACTACGAGAAGTCGCGTTTACGCGTTTCTGTTACAATATTTGGTCGCGGTACGCCAGTTGAGCTCGAGTTTGGCCAAGTGGAAAAAATGTAATTTGTATTAGTTTGTCGTATTTGCAGTAACCGAGGAGCCGATCCAGCATTGCCAAATCTGGTGAAGCGTCTACTCAACGGCGGCTTTGTATTCTATTAATGAACACACGGCGCGCTTTTTAGGAGTAATTCATGGCAAAGAAAATTATTGGTTTTATTAAACTGCAGATTCCTGCAGGAAAAGCCAACCCATCGCCCCCCGTTGGACCAGCTTTAGGTCAGCGCGGCCTCAATATTATGGAATTTTGTAAGGCGTTTAATGCTCAAACTCAGAGCATGGAACCGGGCTTACCTATTCCCGTAGTTATTACTGCGTTTGCAGACAAGAGCTTCACGTTTGTGATGAAGACTCCGCCGGCTTCAATCTTGATTAAGAAAGCGGCCAAAATTGAAAAAGGTTCGCCGCGTCCGCATACCGATAAGGTAGGGAAAATAACCCGGGCACAAGCTGAAGAAATTGCTAAAACAAAAATGCCAGATCTTACTGCTGCCGATATGGACGCTGCCGTGCGCACGATCGCAGGTAGCGCTCGCTCGATGGGCATTACGGTAGAGGGTCTCTAACATGACAAAATTATCTAAACGCACTAAAGTCATTCAAGCCAAAGTAGACCAAAACAAGTTTTACTCCTTAGATGACGCGCTCAGCTTAGTTAAAGAGTGCGCTACTGCCAAATTCGATGAGTCGATTGACGTTGCTGTGCAGTTAGGCATTGATGCTAAAAAATCTGACCAAGTGGTTCGCGGCGCAGTGGTATTGCCCGCAGGTACTGGCAAGCATGTGCGGGTAGCGGTTTTTGCCCAGGGCGAGAAAGCCGAACAAGCTAAAGCAGCTGGCGCAGAAATTGTTGGCATGGAAGAATTGGCCGAGCAAATTAAGGGCGGAAAAATCGATTTCGATATTTTGATTGCTTCGCCAGACACAATGAAAATTGTTGGTACCTTGGGCCAAGTGTTGGGCCCACGTGGTTTAATGCCAAATCCTAAAGTTGGAACGGTGACGCCGGATGTCGCGACTGCAGTTAAAAATGCTAAAGCAGGTCAAGTGCAATTTCGCGTCGATAAGTCCGGCATCGTGCATGCAAGTATTGGCCGTCGTTCGTTTGAGCCAACCGCACTAAAGAATAATTTGCTCGCATTGCTTGAGGCCTTAAACAAGGCGAAGCCTGCTTCAACTAAAGGTATTTATTTAAAGAAAGTCGCGGTTAGCAGCACGATGGGTGCTGGTGTACGCGTGGATCAAACTTCGTTACAAGCGGCTCTGTAAGGCGCTAGTAATAAAAAAGAACTTTGGGTCGGCACTCTGTAAGAAGAGGGTCGAACATCAAAGACCGTTGGTGGGGGAAATGGTGGTACTCATTGAAACCTTAATCATTGCAATTGCAATAACCAACGCAGATGGCGGGCCTGGAACCCATTCGTAGCAGTTTGTACGATTGATGAATCAGACGCTGGTGTATGAAGCGCCCAACTGTTAGCAGTTGGTTTTTGAGGAGTTAAACCGTGCCTTTGAATGTAGAAGACAAAAAAGCGATTGTTGCTGATGTCGGCGCACAATTGGCGGCGGCTCAAACGGTAGTGTTGGCTGAATATCGGGGCATTCCCGTTGGCGAGCTGACGACATTGCGTGCAAACGCGCGTGCCCAAGGTGTTTATTTGCGTGTTCTAAAAAATACGTTGGCGCGTCGTGCTGCACAAGGAACCCAATTTGAGCCTCTAGCCGATTCGATGGTTGGACCCTTGATTTATGGCATTTCTGTTGACCCTATTGCATCTGCAAAGGTGCTGCAGCAATTTGCTAAAACTCAAGAGCATCTAGTCATTAAAGCAGGTCTGTATAACGGCAAGATGTTAGACGTCAATGGTGTGAAAGCCTTAGCGTCAATTCCAAGCCGTGATGAATTGCTTTCTCAGTTGTTGGGTGTCATGTTGGCCCCTGTATCAGCGATGGCCCGAGTGTTGGGTGCAGTTGCTGCGCAAAAAGCCGCTGGCGCTCCCGCACCTGCAGCTGTTCCGGTTGCCGCAGTTGCCGCAACCGAAGCAGTAGCAGATGCAGTGCCCGCTGAGGTTGTCGCCGAAGCAGCTTCCGCTGTCGAAGCAGCAGCCGACCAATCCAATGTTGAACCCCCCGCTGCTGAATAAGCGCCGGATTAATTATTTAAGTATTAGGAGCTAAAAATGGCAATTACCAAAGAAGAAATTATTGAAGCAGTAGGCAACATGTCGGTAATGGATCTGAATGATCTAGTGAAGGCATTTGAAGAGAAGTTTGGTGTTTCAGCCGCAGCAATGGCTGTTGCTGGCCCAGCTGGTGGTGGCGGTGGAGCTGCTGCTGCCGAAGAGCAAACCGAATTTACGGTTAACCTGCTTGAAGTTGGTGGTAACAAAGTTGCTGTGATTAAAGCGGTTCGTGAAATCACTGCACTTGGCCTTAAAGAAGCAAAAGACTTAGTCGATGGTGCACCTAAGCCAATTAAAGAAGGCGTCGACAAGAAATCTGCTGAAGAAGCCAAGAAGAAACTTGAAGAAGCCGGCGCTAAAGCCGAAATTAAGTAATTTAAAAAAAGCCATGGCGCTGCATTGCAGGGCTTTGGTTATTTTGGTTTGACTTTTTAGAGGTCAAACCCGATTTCATTGATTGAATTGAAATCAGGTTTGCCTTCTGATACGACTGCAGAAGACAAGTTTGGTCGGGCACTAAATCGTTACGGTTTAGTGTTGTCCGCCAGTGGTTGGTAGAGGCCAACCGCCAAATCTTTGCTCAGTCGCTGAATTCGGAGATGAAATGAACTATAGCTTCACCGAACGTAAGCGTATTCGCAAAAGTTTTGCTAAACGCGTTAATAATCACCAGGTTCCTTACCTGATTGCAACCCAGCTTGAGTCCTATGCAAAATTTTTGCAGGCCGAAAAACCGGCCATGTCTCGCATTAATGAGGGCTTACAGGCAGCCTTTACTTCAGCGTTTCCCATTGTGTCAAACAATGGATATGCACGCATGGAGTATGTGTCATATCAGTTATCGCAACCCCCGTTTGACGTTAAAGAATGTCAACAACGTGGTTACACCTATCACTCAGCCTTACGCGCCAAGGTGCGTTTGATCATCTATGATCGCGAAGCGCCAACAAAGGTTAAGGAAGTAAAAGAGAGCGAAGTATATATGGGCGAGATTCCGCTCATGACCCAAAATGGCTCTTTTGTGATCAACGGTACCGAGCGTGTGATTGTTTCGCAGTTACACCGTTCGCCAGGCGTGTTCTTTGAGCACGACAAAGGCAAAACGCACAGTTCCGGCAAATTGCTGTTCTCTGCCCGAATTATTCCTTACCGTGGTTCATGGCTCGATTTCGAGTTTGATCCTAAAGATATTTTGTATTTCCGCGTTGACCGCCGTCGCAAGATGCCCGTAACCATTTTGCTCAAGGCAATTGGTTTAAGCAACGAGCAGATTTTGGCTAATTTCTTTAATTTTGATCACTTCACCTTAAGCCCTAATGGCGCCTCAATGGAATTTGTGCCACAACGTTTGCGTGGTCAATTAGCCAACTTTGATATCTTGGATAAAAATGGTGAAGTTGTTATTCAGAAAGACAAGCGCATTAATGCTAAACACATTCGTGATCTTGAGGCTGCAAAAACAAAACATATTGTTGTGCCAGATGATTATTTAATTGGCCGAGTAGTGGCAAAAAATATTGTTGATCCAGAGTCGGGCGAAATCCTTGCTTATGCCAATGATGAAATTACCGATGAATTATTAGCCACATTACGTGACGCCGGCATTAAGCAACTAGAAACCATTTATACCAATGATTTAGATTGTGGCGCCTACATCTCGCAAACATTGCGAGCCGATGAAACAGCTGATCAAACTGCTGCGCGCATCGCTATTTATCGCATGATGCGTCCTGGTGAGCCGCCCACAGAAGATGCTGTTGAGGCGCTATTCCAACGCTTGTTTTATAACGAAGACTCCTACGATTTATCCCGCGTCGGACGCATGAAGGTGAATAGCCGCTTGGGTCGACCAGAAATGGAAGGCGCAATGGTTTTATCCAACGAGGACATTCTCGACACGATTAAGTGTTTAGTTGACCTGCGCAATGGTAAAGGCGAGGTCGATGATATTGACCACCTAGGCAATCGTCGTGTACGTTGCGTGGGCGAGTTAGCAGAAAATCAATTCCGCGCCGGTTTATCGCGAGTAGAGCGTGCAGTTAAAGAGCGCTTAGGCCAAGCTGAAACTGAAAACTTGATGCCGCATGACTTAATTAATAGCAAGCCAATTTCGTCAGCGATTCGTGAGTTCTTTGGTTCATCACAGCTGTCGCAATTTATGGACCAAACCAACCCGCTGTCAGAAATTACCCATAAGCGACGTATTTCTGCTTTGGGACCTGGCGGTTTAACGCGCGAACGTGCTGGTTTTGAAGTGCGTGACGTACATCCAACGCACTACGGTCGGGTTTGCCCAATTGAAACGCCAGAGGGACCAAACATTGGACTGATTAACTCCCTTGCTTTATTTGCGCGTTTAAACGAGCATGGTTTCTTAGAAACCCCCTATCGTAAAGTGAACAATGGCAAAGTAACCGATGAGGTAATGTATTTATCGGCTATCGAAGAAGCAAAGTATGTCATTGCTCAGGCGAATGCCACGATCGATAAGAATGGGAAATTAGCCGATGAATTAGTTTCCGCACGTCAGGCTGGCGAAACTTTAATGCTTAACCCAGATCGGGTTGACTTTATTGACGTCGCGCCAAGTCAAATCGTTTCTGCGGCCGCTTCATTAGTGCCTTTCCTTGAACATGATGATGCTAATCGTGCCTTGATGGGTGCGAACATGCAACGTCAAGCCGTACCTTGTTTACGCCCTGATAAACCATTAGTAGGTACTGGTCTAGAGCGTATTGTGGCGGTTGACTCGGGCACTGTCGTTTTAGCGATGCGTGGCGGTTTAGTTGACTATGTTGATGCCAATCGAATTGTGATTCGTGTAAATGATGATGAAACTGCAGCCGGTGAAGTTGGTGTAGACATTTATAACCTCACTAAATACACTCGCTCCAATCAAAATACGAATATTAATCAGCGCCCTATCGTGCAGGTTGGCGATCAGGTTGCCCGCGGCGACGTGGTTGCTGATGGCGCTTCAACAGATTTAGGTGAGCTGGCGTTGGGCCAAAATATGACCGTGGCATTTATGCCTTGGAATGGCTATAACTTCGAAGATTCGATCTTAATTTCTGAACGCGTTGTAGCTGAGGATCGCTATACCTCAATTCATATTGAGGAATTATCGGTCGTAGCCCGTGATACCAAATTAGGCTCGGAGGAAATCACCCGGGATATTTCTAATTTAGCGGAGTCGCAATTATCTCGCTTGGACGAGAGTGGCATTGTTTACATTGGCGCCGAAGTTGAAGCAGGCGATGTGTTGGTAGGCAAGGTAACGCCAAAAGGCGAAACTACGCTGACCCCTGAAGAAAAGCTTTTACGGGCAATCTTTGGTGAAAAAGCATCCGATGTGAAAGATACTTCTTTGCGTGTGCCCTCCGGCATGATTGGTACCGTTATCGATGTGCAAGTCTTTACCCGCGAAGGCATCGAACGTGATGCCCGTGCGCAAGCCATTATTCAAGAAGAGCTACAGCGTTATCGGCTCGACTTAAATGATCAATTGCGCATTGTTGAGGGTGATGCATTTAGCCGTCTAGAGAAATTGCTCATGAATAAGGTCGCTAATGGCGGTCCGAAAAAATTGGCTAAGGGTAGCAAAATTACCCAAGAGTATTTGACTGACTTAGACAAATACCATTGGTTTGATATTCGCCCAGCAGATGATGAGGTCGCTACGCAAGTAGAGGCGATTAAATCTTCTATAGAAGCCAAGCGTAAGCAGTTTGATGATGCGTTTGAGGTGAAGAAGACCAAGCTAACTCAAGGCGATGACTTGCAGCCAGGCGTAACCAAAATGGTGAAAGTCTATTTAGCCGTGAAGCGCCGCTTACAGCCTGGCGACAAAATGGCTGGCCGTCACGGTAACAAAGGTGTGGTTTCTAAAATTGCACCCGCTGAAGATATGCCATTTATGGCTGATGGCCGTCCAGTCGATATCGTGCTTAATCCCTTAGGTGTTCCCTCGCGCATGAATGTGGGTCAAATTTTAGAAACCCACTTAGGATGGGCTGCCCAAGGCATTGGTAAGCGAATTGATAGCATGATTAAAGACCATGTGAAGCAGGCCGAAATGCGCAAGTTCTTGAAGCAGTTGTATAACGAAACTGGACGCGTTGAGGATATCGATAGCTTTACCGATGAGCAAGTCAATATGCTGGCTGAAAATTTGCGTCAAGGTTTGCCATTCGCGACGCCCGTGTTTGACGGGGCTACCGAAGTTGAAATTGGCAAGATGCTAGATTTAGCTTATCCAGAAGAAGTTGCTGCTGCCCTCAAAATGACACCGTCACGGCAACAAATGATTTTGTGTGATGGTCGAACTGGCGATCAATTTGAGCGTCCTGTCACAGTTGGCGTAATGCATGTCTTGAAACTCCACCATTTGGTCGATGACAAGATGCATGCACGATCCACTGGGCCATACTCGCTGGTAACCCAGCAGCCATTGGGCGGTAAAGCCCAGTTTGGTGGACAGCGCTTTGGTGAAATGGAAGTGTGGGCGCTAGAGGCTTATGGTGCAGCTTATGTATTACAAGAAATGCTCACCGTGAAGTCGGATGACGTTACCGGCCGAACCAAAGTGTATGAAAACATCGTCAAAGGCGAGCATACGATTGATGCGGGCATGCCCGAATCATTCAATGTGCTGGTAAAAGAAATCCGTTCGTTGGGTATTGACATTGACATGGAGCGTAACTGATATGAAAGCATTGCTCGATCTATTTAAGCAAACACAGGGCGAAGAGCAGTTTGATGTCATTAAAATTGGCCTCGCTTCCCCCGAAAAAATTCGTTCATGGTCATTTGGCGAAGTGCGCAAGCCAGAAACGATTAACTATCGTACTTTTAAGCCTGAGCGCGACGGTTTGTTTTGTGCCAAGATTTTTGGCCCAACTAAAGACTATGAGTGCTTATGTGGCAAATACAAGCGGCTGAAATTCCGTGGGGTTATTTGCGAAAAATGTGGTGTTGAAGTCACTTTGGCTAAAGTGCGTCGTGAGCGCATGGGTCACATTGAACTAGCTGCACCCGTTGCCCATATTTGGTTTTTAAAATCATTGCCATCCCGTTTGGGCATGGTGCTCGATATGACTTTGCGTGATATCGAGCGGGTACTCTACTTTGAAGCTTATGTTGTGGTTGATGCGGGCTTAACTCCTGAGGGAGCGATGAAGCGCGGCCAAATTATGTCGGAAGAAGAGTACAACGCGAAGCTTGAAGAATTCGGTGATGGTGCGTTTACGGCCATTATGGGGGCTGAAGGCATTCGTGACCTACTGCGCTCAATCGATATTAATCGTGAAGTTGAAACTATCCGTGCTGATTTAAAGGCTACCGGTAGCGATGCCAAGATTAAGAAGTATGCAAAACGTTTGAAGGTATTAGAGGCATTCCAGAGCTCAGGAATTAAGCCTGACTGGATGATCATGGAAGTGTTGCCAGTACTACCACCCGAGTTGCGCCCCTTGGTGCCCTTGGACGGCGGTCGTTTTGCAACCTCTGATTTGAATGATCTTTATCGCCGTGTTATTAATCGTAACAATCGCTTAAAGCGGTTACTCGAGTTACGCGCGCCTGAAATCATTGTGCGTAATGAAAAGCGTATGTTACAAGAAGCGGTTGACTCACTACTTGATAACGGTCGTCGCGGTAAGGCTATGACTGGCGCCAATAAGCGCCCTCTCAAGTCTTTGGCTGAAATGATTAAAGGTAAGAGTGGTCGTTTCCGGCAAAACTTGTTAGGTAAGCGCGTTGACTATTCTGGCCGCTCAGTTATCGTGGTTGGCCCCACCTTGAAATTACATCAGTGCGGTTTGCCAAAATTAATGGCCTTGGAATTATTTAAGCCATTTATTTTTAATAAGCTCGAGACCTTAGGTATTGCAACCACGATTAAGGCTGCAAAAAAAGAAGTTGAGAGTCAAACACCAATCGTTTGGGACATTCTCGAAGAAGTGATTCGCGAACATCCAATTATGTTAAATCGTGCGCCAACGTTACATCGTCTCGGTATTCAGGCTTTTGAGCCGATGCTGATTGAAGGTAAGGCAATTCAGTTACACCCCTTGGTTTGCGCAGCATTTAATGCCGACTTTGACGGCGATCAAATGGCGGTGCACGTGCCTTTGTCGCTCGAAGCACAAATGGAAGCACGTACTCTCATGTTGGCCTCGAACAATGTCTTGTTCCCGGCGAACGGCGAGCCTTCGATTGTGCCGTCGCAAGACGTTGTTTTGGGCTTGTATTACGCGACCCGCGACAAGATTAACGGCAAAGGTGAGGGCATGGTTTTTGCCAATATCACTGAAGTTGTTCGGGCTTATGAAGCTGGTGTAGTTGAACTAGCCTCTCGTGTTGCAGTGCGTATTACCGAGTTTGATATTGTTGATAAGAAAGCAGAAGGCGATGCCCGTTTTGCTGAGAAAACAACGATTTATCAAACCTCCGTTGGCCGCGCAATTTTGTCAGAAATTTTGCCCAAGGGTATGGCCTTTGAGGAGATTAACAAGCCTCTCAAGAAGAAAGAAATTTCACGGCTAATTAATACTTCATTTCGGAAGTGTGGCTTACGCGAGACGGTAATTTTTGCCGACCGACTTTTGCAATCGGGTTTCCGTTTAGCTACTAAAGCTGGTATCTCGATTGCGATTGATGACATGTTAATTCCGCATGCGAAAGAGCGCATCATTACCGATGCTTCCAATAAGGTGAAAGAGTACGACAAGCAATTTATGTCGGGCTTGGTGACCAATCAAGAGCGCTATAACAACGTGGTTGATATTTGGGGCGCGGCTGGCGATCAGGTTGGCAAAGCAATGATGGATGAGTTATCGCACGTTGAGGTTTTAGATCGCAACGGCAATAAAGCCCGTCAAGAATCATTTAATTCAATTTATATGATGGCCGATTCAGGCGCGCGTGGTTCAGCTGCGCAAATACGTCAGTTGGCTGGTATGCGTGGATTGATGGCAAAGCCTGATGGCTCAATCATCGAGACGCCAATTACTGCTAATTTCCGTGAAGGTTTGAATGTTTTGCAGTACTTCATTTCCACCCACGGTGCACGTAAAGGCTTAGCCGATACAGCGTTGAAGACCGCAAACTCGGGTTACTTAACGCGTCGTTTATGCGACGTGACCCAAGATCTAGTGGTCATTGAAGATGATTGCGGCGCTACCAGTGGCGTCACCATGAAGGCACTAGTTGAAGGCGGAGAAATTATTGAGGCTTTACGCGATCGCATTTTAGGGCGCGTCTGCATCGACGATATTCTCAATCCAGAGACTCAGGAAGTCATCATTCCGCATGACACCTTGCTTGACGAAGATCATGTAGACCAAATTGTGGCGCTGGGTATCGACGAAGTGAAAGTGCGCACGGTCTTGTCTTGTTTAACCCGTTATGGTTTATGTGCGAAGTGCTACGGCCGTGATCTCGGACGGGGTGGTCTGGTTAACGTTGGTGAGGCTGTGGGCGTTATTGCTGCTCAGTCAATTGGCGAGCCTGGTACGCAGTTAACGATGCGTACGTTCCACATCGGCGGTGCTGCATCACGTGCACTAGTTGCAAGTAATGTTGAAGCAAAATCAAGCGGTACTTTGAAGTTTTCCTCATCGATGCGCATGGTTAAAAATGCTAAAGGTGAGCAATTGGCAATTTCTCGCTCAGGAGAGGCGCTCATTGTTGATGACAATGGCCGCGAGCGTGAACGTCATAAGGTTCCCTACGGCGCAACGTTAGTCTTAAAAGAAGGTGCTGCCGTTAAGGCTGGTGCTAGTTTGGCTACTTGGGATCCTTTAACTCGACCCATCATTTCTGAGTATGCGGGTATTTCGCGCTTTGATAATGTGGAAGAGGGCGTTACAGTTGCCAAGCAGGTCGATGAAGTAACTGGTCTTTCCACCTTAGTGGTAATTGATGGCAAGCGCCGGAGTGCAGCCAGCAAAGGGGTTCGTCCGGTGATTAATTTGATCGACGATCAAGGTGCAGAGGTCCTGATTACTGGTACTGATCATCCTGTGACCATCGGATTACAAGTGGGCGCTTTGATTACCGTTAAAGATGGCCAGAAGGTTGAAGTTGGCGAAGTCTTGGCGCGTATTCCGATTGAATCGCAAAAGACCCGTGATATCACCGGCGGTTTGCCACGCGTTGCCGAATTATTTGAAGCACGCTCACCAAAAGATGCCGCAGTACTGGCTAAGGTCACCGGCACAGTATCTTTCGGTAAAGAAACTAAAGGCAAGCAGCGTTTGGTTATTACCGATATGGATGGCGAAGCCAATGAGTTCTTAATTGCCAAAGAGAAACAAGTGCTCGTGCATGATGGCCAAGTGGTAAACAAGGGCGAGATGATTGTGGAAGGTCCGGCTGACCCACACGACATCTTGACTCTGAGAGGCGCAGAAGAGTTAGCCATTTACATTGTGGATGAAGTTCAGGACGTCTATCGTTTGCAAGGCGTGAAGATTAACGACAAGCACATTGAAGTGATCGTGCGGCAAATGTTGCGTCGTGTACAGATCTCCGATCCAGGCGATACCGGCTTCATTATGGGCGAGCAAGTTGAGCGCTCGAAGTTGTATGACGCCAATGATCGCGTGATTGCTGAAGGTAAACACCCTGCTCAGTTTGAAAACGTACTTTTGGGTATTACTAAAGCCTCTTTATCAACGGATAGCTTTATTTCGGCAGCCTCTTTCCAAGAAACAACGCGTGTTTTGACCGAGGCCGCAATTATGGGCAAAGTCGATACCTTGCGTGGTCTCAAGGAAAACGTCATTATTGGGCGCCTTATTCCAGCGGGTACCGGCTTGTCCTATCGCCGTGCACGTAAGGTTCGCGAGCAATTTGAGCGTGATCGCGCACAGATGATTGCTGCCGAGGAAGAGGCCCTAGCAAATGCACCCGAGTTGCCAGTTGAGGCCGAAGTGGTTGTTGCAGCGCCCGAAGGAGAGGCTGAGCAAAGCTAAGCACTCGATTTTGTTGCCATTCTGGCCAGTTTTTCTCCTTGCAGGTTGACGGGAAAGGCTGGCCAAGCTAGAATGCTGAGTTCTACTGAATTAGTAGGAAGTCAGCATTCGATGGCAGCCTGCGAAAAGTTGCCTAAGTTACTGATTTTCTTATAAAAAAGCATTAAGAAGTACTAACCGAGCCATTTATGCCGACAATTAACCAGTTATTGCGTAAGCCTAGAAGTAGGCTTACCGTTAAAAGCAAAAGTCCAGCCCTGCAGAATAGTCCGCAGCGCCGGGGTGTTTGTACACGTGTTTACACTACCACCCCAAAGAAGCCTAATTCCGCCTTACGTAAAGTAGCAAAAGTAAGATTAACGAATGGTTTTGAAGTTATTTCTTACATTGGTGGCGAAGGCCACAATTTGCAAGAGCACTCAGTTGTACTGATTCGTGGCGGCCGTGTAAAAGATTTGCCTGGTGTGCGCTATCACATTGTGCGTGGTTCCCTAGACTTGCAGGGTGTAAAAGATCGCAAACAGTCGCGCTCTAAATATGGCGCTAAACGCGCTAAGAAGTCCGCTTAAGTTTTGCAGTTGTAGTTGGTAATTGTAGTGTCTGACTGAAAAGTCAAGTAAGTGGTTACTTCGTTTTTAGCCCATGTATTTAAAAGCTAAAAATAGTTGAGTAACTAAAGTGGGAGGCTGATTTCAGGCTCCCCTAACTGAACTGATAGGAGTTGTTATGCCGCGTCGTCGCGAAGTCCCCAAAAGGGAAATTCTTCCTGATCCAAAATTCGGGAATGTAGAAGTAGCTAAATTCATGAACGTCCTGATGTTGGACGGTAAAAAATCGGTGGCCGAGCGCATCGTTTATGGCGCCTTTGATCACATTGAGAAAAAAGCCAATAAAGAACCCTTAGAGATTTTTTCAACCGCGATGGGTAATGTAAAGCCGATGGTTGAAGTTAAGAGTCGACGCGTTGGCGGTGCAAACTACCAAGTTCCAGTAGAGGTTCGTCCATCCCGCCGGTCTGCTTTGGCAATGCGCTGGTTGCGTGAGGCCGCTAAAAAACGTGGCGAAAAATCGATGGCACAACGCCTTGCTAATGAATTGCTCGAAGCTGCTGAAGGTCGCGGCGGAGCAATGAAAAAGCGCGAAGAAGTACACCGTATGGCGGAGGCTAATAAGGCCTTCTCCCATTTCCGTTTCTAAGTATTCAGTCAAGAAGAGGCAACAGTGGCACGTAAAACACCTATTGAGCGCTATCGCAATATTGGCATCTCGGCTCACATCGATGCAGGCAAAACTACTACGACTGAGCGCGTACTGTTTTATACCGGCGTGAATCATAAAATTGGTGAAGTTCACGATGGCGCAGCCACCATGGATTGGATGGAGCAAGAGCAGGAGCGCGGAATTACGATTACCTCTGCTGCCACCACCACTTTCTGGAAAGGCATGGCGGGAAATTACCCCGAGCATCGCATTAACATTATTGATACCCCAGGTCACGTCGATTTCACGATTGAAGTAGAGCGCTCGATGCGCGTGCTGGATGGCGCATGTATGGTTTATTGTGCAGTAGGTGGCGTACAGCCGCAGTCTGAAACAGTATGGCGTCAGGCGAATAAGTATGGTGTGCCTCGCTTAGCTTTTGTTAATAAAATGGATCGTACGGGCGCGAATTTTTTCAAGGTCTACGACCAAATGAAGACGCGTCTTAAAGCTAACCCGCTGTTAATTCAAATACCCATTGGCGCCGAAGAAAAATTCCAAGGCGTTGTCGACTTAGTGAAAATGAAAGCGATTTATTGGGACGAAGAATCACAGGGCACAAAATTTACTTATGCCGATATTCCTGCAGAACTACAAGCTTCTGCTGATGAGTGGCGTGAAAAAATGCTCGAAGCCGCTGCAGAAAGCTCTGAAGTGCTGATGGATAAATACCTCAGCGGTGAAGCCTTAACAGAAGAAGAAATAAAGGCAGCGCTACGTCAACGAACGATTGCTGGTGAAATTGTGCCAATGCTCTGCGGCACTGCATTTAAAAACAAAGGCGTTCAAGCCATGTTAGACGCAGTTGTCGATTTTTTACCTTCGCCTTTAGATGTACCTCCAGTTGACTGCGAGAAAGAAGACGGCACCCCAACTACCAGAGCAGCAGCCGATAGCGAAAAATTTTCTGCTTTGGCATTTAAGATCATGACCGACCCATTTGTCGGCCAGCTCATCTTTTTCCGTGTCTATTCTGGGGTAATGAAATCAGGCGACACCATTTATAACCCGATCAAGGGTAAAAAAGAACGTGTGGGTCGTCTCTTACAAATGCATGCGAATCAACGTGAAGAAATTAAAGAGGTTTTTGCGGGTGACATTGCTGCTGCAGTGGGCTTAAAAGACGCGACAACCGGTGAAACGCTATGCGATCCCGATAGTATTGTGATTCTCGAGCGCATGGTTTTCCCCGAGCCGGTTATTTCACAAGCAGTCGAACCAAAAACCAAAGTTGACCAAGAAAAAATGGGCTTGGCTTTAAATCGCTTAGCTCAGGAAGATCCTTCGTTTCGGGTCAAAACCGATGAAGAGTCTGGCCAAACGATTATTTCAGGTATGGGCGAATTGCACTTAGAAATTTTGGTCGATCGTATGAAGCGCGAGTTTGGTGTTGAGGCAACTGTTGGTAAGCCTCAAGTTGCTTATCGTGAAACTATTCGTAAAAATTGCGACGAAATTGAAGGTAAGTTTGTTAAGCAGTCTGGCGGTCGTGGGCAATATGGACACGTTGTATTAAAGCTAGAGCCACAAGCACCAGGTAAAGGCTTTGAATTCGTCGACGCAATTAAAGGCGGTGTTGTACCGCGCGAATACATTCCTGCGGTTGAAAAAGGTATTGTCGAAACTTTAAATGCTGGCGTGCTCGCTGGCTATCCGGTAGTCGACATTAAGGCTACCCTCTTCTATGGTTCGTATCACGATGTTGACTCGAATGAAAACGCTTTTAAGATGGCCGGTTCAATTGCCTTTAAAGAAGGCATGCGCCGTGCATCACCTGTATTACTAGAGCCAATGATGGCCGTTGAAGTTGAAACACCAGAAGATTTTATGGGCAATGTGATGGGCGATCTTTCATCACGCCGCGGTATTTTGCAAGGCATGGATGATATTCCAGGAGGCGGCAAAATTGTGCGTGCTGAAGTGCCTTTAGCAGAAATGTTTGGTTATTCAACCAGCTTGCGCTCGTTAACGCAAGGTCGTGCTACCTACACCATGGAATTTAAGCATTACTCAGAAGCACCTAAGAATGTTGCCGAAGCTGTAATGGCAGCAAAATCGAAGTAAATCGGTAAAGCAATTTTACGTAACCTTAATTTTTTAAAGACTGAACTTAGTTAAACAGAAGGCAGATAAAAAATGGCAAAAGAAAAATTTGAGCGGACTAAACCGCACGTTAACGTCGGTACGATTGGCCACGTTGACCATGGCAAAACAACCTTGACTGCGGCGATTACTACCGTGCTCTCTAAGGTA
>CAILUH010000248.1 GCA_903837335.1 uncultured beta proteobacterium
GGCAAGCCGCCATTTCGGGCGCCTGGCAGCATTGCAGTTGACGGGATTTGTGTGCGGGTTGGGGCGATGCGCTGTCACTCGCAGGGCTTAACGATAAAGCTGAAGCGGGACATCCCTATGGCAGAAATTGAAGCACTTTTATCAGCCGATAGCGCCTGGGTAAAAGTGGTGCCTAATGAACGAGTAGCGACTGAGCGCGAGTTATCGCCAGCAGCAATTAGCGGTACGCTTACTGTTGCCGTTGGACGTTTACATAAGCTGGCGATGGGGCCAGAGTATCTTGGGGCTTTCACTGTCGGCGACCAACTCACTTGGGGAGCAGCAGAACCCTTACGGCGCATGCTGCGCATTTTGCTCCATGCCGATACTTAATCTGGGCTTGAGACAGCAGCGGCTCAGTTTTTTTGCTGTATTTCTTTGTCTTATCACTATTGGGTGGTTGCAGCCCGCAATAGCAGTTTCCTTAGGGTCACCTCAAGTCACTTCAAGGCCAGGGGAACCCTTTCGTGCGGAAATTCCTTTGCTGCTCTCGCCAGATGAGTTGCCGCTAGTTGAGCAAATAACAGTTGAGGTGCCGAGTGCAGCGACGTTTGACCGTTTTAGTATTTCAAAACGGATTTTAGAATTAAAACCCCAAGTTAATGTGCGGCAGGGCAAAGCGGCAGCAGGACAAAATCAATACCAGTTATTGATTCAGTCTAATAGTGCTTTAACCGATCAACAAGACCCTTTTTTAGATCTGCTGGTGCAATTGACTTGGCCATCAGGCAGTCTGACGAAAGTCTATTCCTTATTAGTGGCCGATGCGCAAAAAGTGGTGGTGCAGCCAGGCCAAACGTTAAGTGAAATCGCTCTGCAAATGGCACCCCAACTAGGGGGAGCGAGCTTAGATGAAACTTTATTGGCTCTCTATAAAGCCAATCCTGATGCTTTTGCTGGGGGTAGTATTCATCGGCTAAATGCAGGCGCTGAACTCTATAAGCCAAGTCAAGCACTGCTGCAATCGATTACGCCAGCAGCCGCTAAAACCTTTGTGGCTAAAAGCAATGAAAATTGGTCAGAGCTAAAGAAATCAGGTGAAAGCAGTGCAACTAAAGACCCAGATTCTAAAGTAAGTACAACTTCTAAATTGTTGAAAGATAAAGAAAATAATCAAGATCAGTTCGCTCTTGATCGCTTAAAAATTGGCCCTGGCATTGGTGCAGATGCTGATCAACGGCGTTTCCAAGAAGAGCTGGTGGTGCAAGAACAAGTGCTATCGCAAGCACGGGCTCGAGCAGCAGAATTGGAAAAAAATATCGCTGATTTACAAGTTTTGTTAAACCAGCAGAAGGCCGTACTGCAGGGGGTTAAATCACCCCCATCGTTTGCTTGGGGTCCGGTGATGTTAGTGGGTGGAATATTGCTGCTAACCGGCATTTTATTTTGGTTTTTAGCGAGGTATACCCGCCAAGCTGAGCGAGTGCAGGCGGTACAAATTGACGACATAGCCGCCTTCGCTAAGTCAGCAGTGAAGCCTACAAAGTCAGGCAATACATCGGCAGAAATCCCGCCCCGCGCTAAAGCACTATTTGCAGGCCTTAATCTTGATTTGGGATCCCCGCCTCCGTTTGAGCAGCTTGATCCACAGTTGAAAGCTGTTTCGGCACCGCTTGCGCCTGAGGCCTTACAAGTTAAATTAAATTTAGCGCGCGCTTACATCACCATCGAAGATTTTACGGCTGCCCGTGCTTGCCTAGAGGAGATTATGTGCGCTGAATTAGCAACCGATTTACCTGCCAATCTTGCGCTTATTAATGCAGCCGAAAACCTATTGCAGTCATTAAATGAGCGCGGTGTTTAAGGTGCTAAGCAAACGTATTGCCCTTGGCTTGCAATACGATGGTAGTTCATTTTCCGGCTGGCAATCTCAGCTTAGCGGCAATACAGTCCAAGATCATTTAGAGCAAGCCCTGACGCGTTTTATCGCTGCGGATAATGCCACTATACCCTTGCGCGTTACTGCTGCAGGACGCACGGATGCAGGCGTACACGCCTTAGGACAGGTAGTTCATGTTGATGTCACAGTTGAGCGCGATGCTTGGTCATGGGTGCGGGGATTAAATCGCTACTTACCGCAAGCCATTGTGGTGAATTGGGCTCAGCAGGTAGCGAATACGTTTGATGCGCGTTTTTCTGCCTATGAGCGCACCTACCTTTATGCCTTACATGCTGGCCCGTGTCGGGCGCCCACTGTGGCACAACGGGCAGGTTATTTAATGCTGCCAGCGCAGGAATGGTTTGACGTCCCCGCGATGCAAGCCGCTGCCGCCAGCTTAATTGGTGAGCATGATTTTTCGGCTTTTCGAGCAGCTGAGTGCCAAAGTAAAACCCCCGTTAAACACCTGTATGAAATTACCTTGCTCGATCAGGAGCCGTGGTTATTTTTTAAAATCCGCGCCAATGCTTTTTTGCATCATATGGTTCGTAACCTTGTGGGCAGTTTGCTTGCAGTGGGTTTGGGTAAGCAATCAAGTGCTTGGTTGGCTACCGTGCTCGCTTCTCAAAATCGGCAGCTTGCCGCGCCGACATTTTCTGCCGATGGATTATATTTAATGGCAGTCAAATATCCCCAAGAATTTGCTATTCCTCAGCCTTGGCTGAGCCATTCGTGGTTACCTTATGACATGCTGGAGGCTTTAGCGTTTCCCTCTGTAAAAGCACAAGAGGCTTATCCTTAAGCTATGGGCTTACTTCAATACTCTCCTGGGGAAACC
>CAILUH010000249.1 GCA_903837335.1 uncultured beta proteobacterium
AGTTGCAGACCCAGGTCAATCCAGTTTTGTGGGTCGCGATTTAACTAAATCAGATCGCCCTGAATTAACGGCGGCAAAAATTATTGTTTCCGGTGGACGTGGGCTAGGCTCAGGTGAAAAATACCATGAGTTGATTGAGCCTTTAGCCGATCAATTAGGTGCAGCTTTAGGGGCTTCGCGCGCAGCAGTCGATGCTGGTTACGTGCCCAATGATTATCAGGTAGGTCAAACCGGCAAAATTGTTGCGCCACAGCTTTATATTGCCATCGGAATTTCTGGCGCCATTCAGCATTTGGCCGGTATGAAAGATTCGAAGATCATCGTAGCTATCAATAAAGATCCTGAAGCGCCTATTTTTGGAGTCGCTGATTATGGTTTAGTGGCCGATTTATTCACTGCAATACCTGAACTTACTGCATTGTTAAAGAGCTGATTCAGTATTGCCATGACTTACCATGCGCCCGTGAAAGAAATGTTGTTTGTGATGCAAGCGTTGGCGGATTTGGCTAAGGTAGTGCAATATCCTGCCTATGCTGAAGCTGGTGCCGATGCAGAGCTGGCGCCCGCCGTATTAGAAGAGGCGGCAAAATTCAATGAGACTGTAATTGCGCCGCTCAATTGGGCGGGCGATAAAAATCCCAGCACTTGGAACAATGGCACTGTTACTATGACTGCCGGTTTTAAAGAAGCCCTGAAACAATATGCGGAAGCAGGGTGGCAAGGGGTGATTCATCCTGCGCTGTATGGCGGGCAGGGCTTACCTAAATTGATTGCGACTCCCTGTTTAGAGATGGTTAATGCGGCCAACCTCTCTTTTGCCTTATGCCCCTTATTAACCGATGGGGCAATAGAAGCATTGTTAATTGCCGCTAATGATGAATTAAAAGCCCAATATTTACCCGCCATGATTTCAGGTGCTTGGGCCGGCACCATGAACTTAACAGAGCCGCAAGCTGGCTCAGATCTTTCCTTGGTGCGCACGCGCGCCGAACCAGAAGCCGATGGTAGTTATAGACTCTTTGGTACCAAAATTTATATCACCTATGGTGATCACGATATGACCGACAACATCGTGCATTTGGTATTAGCGAGAACGCCGAACGCACCTGCGGGAATCAAAGGCATTTCTTTATTTGTGGTGCCAAAATTCCTGCTGGAAGCAGATGGTAATTTAGGTGCGCGCAATGAAGTTGAGTGCATTTCAATTGAACATAAATTGGGTATTAAAGCGAGTCCCACTGCAGTTTTACAGTTTGGCGATCAAAGTGGGGCGAAGGGTTATCTGGTTGGCGAAGAAAATCGCGGCCTTGAGTATATGTTTGTAATGATGAATGCATCCCGTTTTGCGGTTGGCATTCAAGGTATAGCGGTGGCCGATCGAGCCTATCAAAAAGCGGTTGCTTATGCTAAAGATCGTGTTCAAGGGCGCGATTTAGATGGCTCAGATAATTCTGTCAGCATCATTCAGCAGCCAGATGTGAAACGGATGTTGTTAACGATGCGGGCTAATACCGAAGCCGCGCGCGCACTCGCCTATTTTGCTGCCGCTCAATATGATGCTGCACACGCCGCTCCATCACTTGAGGTACGCAAACAGAGCCAAGCGCTTTATGAATTTTTAGTGCCAATCGTTAAAGGCTTCTCGACCGAAATGGCGATTGAGGTCGCTAGTCTTGGCCTACAAGTGCATGGCGGTATGGGCTTCATTGAAGAGACTGGCGCTGCTCAGTATTATCGGGATGCACGGATTTTGACAATTTATGAAGGTACAACAGCAATTCAGGCAAATGATTTGATCGGTCGCAAAACGGTACGCGATAGCGGCAAAGTTGCTCATGAATTGATTGCTAGTATCGTTGCTACAGAGGCTGACTTGAGGGCCAGCAATAGTGCTGCAGCACTTGCGGTGTTAACACAATTACAAATCGGTCGTTTGGCTTTTGAGCAAGCACTTAGCTATATTTTATTGCACGCTAAAGTAGAAATTAAAAATGTGTATGCCGGTAGTTGCGCCTATTTAAAGCTTTGTGGTTTAGTCTTGGGCGCCTGGCAGATGGCCCGCGCACTTTTAGCAGCAGAACGTTTGCGCGCTCAAGATCCCGCATTTTATGAGGCCAAAATGATTACTGCGCAATTTTTTGCCGAACATTTACTGCCGCAAGCCAGTGCTTTGGCTACTAGTATTACAACTGGAGGCGCTATTACCAACGCCCTCACTAGTGAACAATTCTAAGACGGATAAGCGCCGTATTTTTATTGCGAGAGTTTGCGCGCTTCTGTCAATTGGGCAATAAAAAATTGCTCAAATGCAATCGCCAGAAAAGTCATCATTACCCCAGCGCCGAAAACCAACGAAAAAATAACGGTCAAAACGGTGAGCCAGCCTGATTGAGTGGCTTGCTGTGGTTCAATTAACGGATTGAATTGGGCGTCCCAGCGTTGATCGGGACGTAAGCCAAAGGCAATCGTCGTCAACCAGCTCGCCTCTAAAGAAATAAAACCCAGCGTCAGTAATATCCACCCGAGTACAGAATTTAATTCGGCACCCTGCAAGATGATCCAGCCACTGTAACCTAAAAGTAGCGCAACTAACTGCAACCAAGCCCACAATGAAGTGGGACCGCGTAAATAAAAACAGTTCATGCCAGTGCCTGGCAAAATTAAGCCAAGGGCACAAAAGAGTAGTTTTGATTTACGTTTAATTTGGGTAGTAGGCAAGTAGCGTTATTCTCTTAATTCTTTTTTGGGTTTATGGAAGCAGGACGTTGGATAAAGCTGAGTACCTCACGGTCACGGCCAATCATCAGTAGGCGATCACCGTCACGCACCAAATTACGGTAGTCGTTGAGTTCATACAGAAAATCATTTTCTAATTCATTTCGTGGTCCCGAACACGTCATACGCGTGCTAGCCACGCGTTCAATACTAATACCCCGTGGCTCTTCAACAATCTCACCAGTAAAACGGTTGCACCCAGTAAAGCCGCTGATGTTGAGGCTCTGGGCGGCAAATTCAAATTGAATAGGCTGACCCGCATCCCCTTGAGGAATCGGGCGCTGACGCACCTCTCCGGCCGCATTGGGGGGTAAATTCCAGCGCATCAGCTCCCACTTAGTGCCGCGTAACTCTGCATAAGGCGGGCTTACTCTGGCAGCGCAAGGCGGGGTGAGGCTACTGCAGGCCGTAAAGAGACCCAATATGCAGCTGCTCAGGATGACTTTTAGGGGCAGCGAGGAGCGCCCTCCTAAGGACCAAGATGGCGCATAAGATGTTGTTTTTAAGGGGTTTTTCATGGCTGGCTGCTTATTGGTCAAGGAATTCAATGGATCAAAGCTCGGTTTTCATCTAGAATGTGGGGTTCTCTGCTTTGGCATGAGTCATCAATAACCCGTTTTCATTTTAGATTTTAAGGAATAAGTATGGTCGTCATTCGACTGGCACGCGGAGGTTCTAAGAACCGTCCCTTTTATAGCATTGTTGCAACCGACAAACGCAATCGTCGTGACTCGAACTTTATTGAGCGCCTAGGTTATTTCAATCCTAACGCTGTTGAATCAGAGCAGGCCATGCGTATTGCTCAAGAGCGCATAACTTACTGGACTACCGTTGGCGCCCAAATTTCGCCGACTGTAAAACGTTTGATCAAAGATCATCCCGCTGCTGTAGTTTAAGCTGAGGTGGCTGATTTACTGCCTGACGATTTAGTTGAGTTAGGCCAAGTTCAAGACGCACAAGGCTTACAGGGCGGAATTAAAGTCCGCCCTTTTTCTCATGATCCTGTTGCACTATTGGCCATTAAGTCAGTTTGGTTGTCATTGCGCCCCCATTTGGCGGTTGATGCGGCCGGTGAAAAGTCTGCTAATTCGGTTTTTTCCCCACAAGAATATTGCGTTAAACAGGCCAAGAGCCACAGCGGCCTAGTTGTTCTGCACCTAGATGGAATAACTGATCGTGATGCTGCCTTAGCTTTAAAGGGCGGCCGTATTTTAGCGAGACGCAGCGACTTTCCTCGGCCTGAGAATGATGCGTATTACTGGGTTGATTTAATCGCCTGTAAAGTCATTAATCTCCAAGGGGAAGAATTAGGCGAGGTGATGGAGATTACCGATAACGCCGCCCACCCGATCTTGTCAGTAGGATCAAAACCCATCCTGATTCCCTTTGTACCTGAAATTATTAAAAAAGTTGATTTATCTTCCCGTACCATTGAGCTTGATTGGCAGGCTGATTGGTAAGAAATGAGCTTAAATGCGCTTTGATGTGGTCTCAATTTTCCCGGAAATGTTCTCTGCTTTAACTCAGTGGGGGATTACTGGGCGTGCTTGTGAGCAACAGCTAGCTAGCGTAAGTCTTTGGAATCCAAGGGATTTTTCTACTGATTCCCGTAAAACTGTCGATGATAGGGCTTATGGCGGTGGCCCGGGCATGGTGATGATGGCTAAGCCACTTGAAGATACGGTTGAGGCAATTCAGGCACAACATCAACTACTTGGCATTCGTTCGGGCCCAGTTTGCCTGTTAGCCCCCCAAGGAAAACCATTTTCGCAACAGATAGCAGCAGATATCCTCAATTATGGTAATTTAACCCTCATTTGCGGTAGGTACGAGGCAGTTGACCAACGTTTTATAGAGCGCAAGGTTGATTTACAGCTTTCATTGGGTGATTTTGTGCTTTCCGGGGGTGAAATACCGGCCATGGCGCTGATGGATGCGGTGATTCGCTTAATTCCCGGGGCCCTTGGGGATCAAGAGTCAGCAGCCCAAGATAGCTTTATGAATGGCCTTTTGGACTATCCGCACTACACCCGACCAGAAATAGTTGGTAATTTATCTGTTCCGGACGTGCTTTTAGGCGGACATCACGCTAAAATAATGGGTTGGCGTCGGCAGCAGTCTTTAGCGCTGACAAAAAGGTTACGACCAGATCTCATTGAGTCTGCTCGTGCAAAAGGGTTATTAAGCCAAGAGGATGAGCAGTTTCTGCATTCTCTAGCTTAATGAAATGGTTTAACTGCATCCTCTATCTGGTCCGCTCTTAGGTAATTACTACTGAGAGGTCAACGGGATTCAACGCAGACATGATGTTTAAGGAGTGGTAATGAATTTGATTGAAAAAATTGAGCAAGAAGAAATTGCTCGTCTCAGTGCTAATAAAAAAATGCCCAGCTTTGCACCTGGCGACACCATTGTGGTTAGCGTCAATGTGGTTGAAGGCACACGTAAACGGACACAGGCTTTTGAGGGCGTTGTGATTGCGAAGCGCAATCGTGGCCTGAACTCAAGCTTTATTGTGCGGAAAATTTCCTCTGGAGAGGGCGTCGAGCGTACCTTCCAATTGTATTCACCTCTCATTGCTAATATTGAAGTGAAGCGCCGTGGTGATGTTCGACGTGCCAAGCTTTATTACTTGCGCGATCGCTCCGGTAAATCTGCGCGTATTAAAGAAAAATTGCAAGCCCGCGTTAAAGCCGTGGTTGCTGAAGTTGTTGAGGGACCTGCCGCTGAATAAGGGCGATCTTTTGGTAACTCAATCAAGGCGACTTCGGTCGCCTTTTTTATTGCCCTAAAATAGCTTGATGTTGACTAAACTTTCTGCGCCATCTACCTCGATTGCCGTACCGCCTGGCTTTGATCCGCAGGCAGTGCCAATTCAGTCGAATTGCGCTGGTGAGAAGGCAATAGCAAATGGTCAGCTTCAGCCAGATCAATTACGCCAGCGATTTATTGCGCCACCACTATGGACGCCAGAAATTACCGATGAAAATCGCCATGTAATGGCCAGCGACATTATTGCGCAGCGCCAAGCGCAAGGCCTTTCAACCCAAGCTGCCGTGCTCATTCCACTGGTCTTACGGGCTGCTGGTATTGCCGTTTTGTTGACCCAAAGAACCGACCATCTGCACGACCATGCAGGTCAAATTAGTTTCCCTGGAGGGCGGATGGAGTCGAGCGATAGCAGCCCCGCGATTACCGCCTTACGAGAAAGTTATGAGGAGGTTGGTTTAGTTGCCGATCGGGTTGAGTTACTGGGCCAATTGCCAGAGTATTTAACAGTCTCAGGGTATCGCGTAACTCCCATATTGGGTTTAGTGCAACCACAGGCCAATTATGTTTTAGATACTTTCGAAGTTGCCGACGCCTTTGAGGTACCTTTAGCATTTTTGATGAACCCCGCCCATCACCAAGTTCGTGTGGCAACTAGCGAGGAGGGGAGTCGCCGGTTTTATGCCATACCCTTTGAAAATCGTTTTATTTGGGGCGCTACAGCAGGTATGCTGCGCAACCTTTATCATTTACTCAAAGTATGATTTTTTTCTCTATTCTCTTCGCTCTCATTGCTGAGCAATATCGGCCGGTCACTGCGCAGCATTGGGTGCGTCGGTGGAGTGTTGCTTGGTTAGATTGGGTAGCCAAAGAATTTAGCGGCAAAACGGGTCAAGGCGCCACTCCAGTTGGGGCTCGTCTAGCTTGCTTAATCGCATTTATTTTGCCGACCTTCTTAGTTTTTATCATTCATATCGCTTGCATGATGACGTATCCAATTTTGGCTTTCTTTTGGAACGTGTTAATTGTGTATTGGTTTTTTGGTTTTCGTCAATTTAGCCATTCCTTTACGGCGGTTCATCAAGCCATTCAAAACCATGATCTGCCCGCGGCACGCCTCGCACTGGCTGAGTGGTATGGACCCGATTTGGCAGTTGCCCATTTAAATGAAATTGAGATTATTTCGCTAGCTTTAGAAAAAGCCATTATTGGCTCGCATCGCCATGTGTTCGGTGTATTTTTTTGGTTTCTGATGCCCCTTGGACCTGGCGGCGTGGTGTTATATCGTTTAGCCGATATGGCAGCCGAGCGTTGGGGTAAGCACGTGCCAAATTCACTCCATTTAGAAGCGGCAGCGCGTCATTTCTTTTATGTGCTCGATTGGGTGCCGGCACGTTTAACAGCGATGAGTTTTGCTTTGGCTGGTAATTTTGAAGACACTATTTATGCTTGGCGCTATCTCACGCATAAGTGGGCTGATGAATTATCAGCGGTGATTTTAGCGGCTGGTAGTGGCGCTCTTGGCGTGCGCTTAGGTGAGCCTTTACGTGAGCCCGATAGTGAAGAGGCTTTGCGTATGGCCGAAGCAGGCGAGACGCCGATTTACGATGTAGGACTTGAGCCGAGTGAAAGAACTTTGCGCTCTGCAATTGGTTTAGTCTGGCGAGTGATTATTGCTCTGATGATTTTGTTGGCAATGTTGACCATCGCTGTTTGGCTGTAGAAATTCCCATAATTTGGGTATCAGCAGTTTGCGAGTCTGAGCGTAGTTGACGAAATAAAGTCAAACGCTCTGGCGCAATGCGGTGTTCAGCAACCGCCTC
>CAILUH010000250.1 GCA_903837335.1 uncultured beta proteobacterium
CCCCTGCGCCGCCAGTCGCCGTAGCAATCGCAATAATCGGGGTTTTTCTGGCGAACATTAGATGCGGACCTAGGCCGCTGGTTTTTTTCCAAACATTTTATTAATTTGCCACTGTTGGGCAATCGATAGCAGGTTATTGACTACCCAGTAAAGCACGAGTCCTGACGGGAAGAAAAAGAACATCACCGAAAAAATGAGTGGCATGTACATCATTACTTTGGCCTGAATTGGATCGGGCGGCTTCGGGTTTAGTTTGGTTTGAACAAACATCGATATGGCCATAATGATTGGCAAAATGAAGTAAGGGTCGGGCATCGACAAATCGTGAATCCAGCCGATCCATGGGGCGTTGCGCATTTCAACCGACGACAACAACACCCAATACAAAGCAATAAATACGGGGATTTGTACTACTACCGGTAAACATCCGCCAAGGGGATTTATTTTTTCCTTCTTGTACATTTCCATCATCGCGGCATTTAATTTTTGTGGATCGCCTTTATATTGTTCGCGCATGGTGGTTAAGCGTGGTTGCACTTCTTTCATTCTTGCCATCGACTTATAACTAGCCGCAGAGAGCGGGAAGAAAACGAGCTTAATTAATACCGTTAGCAAAACGATAGACCAGCCCCAGTTGCTAACCACACTATGAATTTTTTCTAGAAGCCAAAAAATCGGCTTGGCTAAAATGGTGAGGTAACCGTAATCCTTTAAGAGCTCTAGCCCTGGCGCTATGCCCTCGAGCATGCTTTCTTCTTGCGGCCCCACAAATAAGCGCGTTTTTTCAGTAACTGTTGCACCGGCGGCAATTGTCCCCAGTGGAATTTGCATGCCAACCCTGAACAGATTCTTGTCTATTTTTCCGGCATAAATATCGCGCGCCGTTTTATCAGCGGGTATCCACGCACTCGCAAAGTAATGTTGCACCATGGCAACCCATGCTGGGGATGCGGCTGGAACATCTTTCGGTATTTCTTGTTTGCCTTTATCAATATCGGCAAAGCTGAACTTTTGGAATTTATCTTTTTGGGTATAAACCGCAGGCCCCGTAAACGTACTATAGAATTGGCTCTCCTTTTTTTCGCTGCCATCACGCACTAATTCGGTATATAGAATAATGGGGCCCGCACTGGCATTCGCTTGGGTCACGCTATGCCCAACCTCAACGACATAAGAACCCGTGCTTAATAAAAACAGTTTCTCTAGCTTCACCCCGTTGCGTTCCGCACCCAGCACCAGGAAGGGTCTGCCGGCACCGTCTTTGCCGGATGATTGCAGTTTAAATACGGAGTTGTGATTGGGTAGGTCGAGGTTGCCCTCGGCGATAAGTCCTGAGCGGGCAATATATTGATGGGTTGGGTTCAACTGCAAAAGTTCTACCGGGGTTTTGTCGGCATTAAATTCCTGCAATAGTTTTGCATTCACTACGTTGGCGCCGCTAGCGCTGACCTCTAAGCGCAAGACATCATTTTCAAGCACAAATTTTTCACCATTTACTTGCTCCAGCACACTAAGGCTCGATGAATTGGCATCCTTTGCTTGGGTTGCTGGCACATTGTTAGGGGGCGCAACCGCTGTGCCTACTTTTGGTGGTAAATCGCTTTTGTTATTCGCGTCAATGGGCTTTGTCATGGCGCCGCCGCCAGCTGGGGTTGGTGCCCCGAGCAAACTTGTTCGACCCTCATGCACTAACCAATTGTTGTAAAGCATGAGCGCAGAAATTGCTAAGATGGCCCAAAGTATTGTTTTTTTAATATCCATAAAAAATAAATTGCCTAGGAATTGAGGGGTTGTTTAGGTTTCGTTGCTGGATCATAGCCGCCGGGTGTCCATGGATTGCAACGCAAAATTCGCCAGCCGCTTAAACGTACACCCTTAAAAAAGCTGTGGTTGCGCAAGCAATCGCAGGCGTAATTGGAACAGCTGGGCTCAAACTTACATTGGCCCCCCACATAGGGTGCCAAAATAATTTGGTAACAGCGGATACACCAAATGCCCACGAAATTAAAAATGCGCATTAAATGAGTTCCGTTATTTTGTTGCGCAAAATACTAAGCTCCGGCTTGCGCAAGCGTCCGCGCGTGGTTTTACCAACGGCGTGACGCAATTTAATTACTGCATCACGATGCAGGTTGCTTGCTTGTGCGTCGCGCATGAGATTACGGATCATCCGCTTTAAAGCGTTGCGGTCAACCGCCCTTCTAACCAATTTTTTTGCGACAGCAATGCCTAAGTCGGGGTGTTTTGCGTTTTGTGGCTCGGCAAAATACGCGCCCCAGGATTTATTACTTGTGGGGGGCGTTTTTAGAAGCTCTGCAATTCTGGCGCTTTTCAACGCAAACTTAAACAGCGAGGCGTTTACGACCCTTAGCGCGACGGGCATTTAGCACTAAGCGGCCACCACGCGTTTTCATGCGAATGCGAAAGCCGTGCGTGCGCTTACGGCGGGTTACTGATGGTTGGTATGTTCTTTTCATGATCAATCCTGGGAAAGCCGACCATTTTCCTTGCTGCGGCCCAAAAGGTCAACCTTAGTTTGAATTTCTTACGCAAGTACTGGGGTATTTTGTTTTTCTTTAACGTAGTTTTTGAAGCAGCAGGCTGATTTTATTATGCTTTTTTTACTTATTAACAAGTTATCCACAGGTTTTCCACGTTTTTAGTGCTTGTGGATAACTTTCAGAGCTAGCTACAATCAATATCTCAAAATATGTCTAACCCCCAAATTCCACCTTCACTTCAAGCATCCAGCCCCATTATTTTTTGGGATGAAACGCTAAGCTTACTGGCGCGCGAACTGTCGCCGCAGCAATTTAAAACCTGGATCCAGCCCTTAAAACTAGGCTCTTTTATAGAAAGTGAGCAATTACTTACTATTACAGCCCCAAATCGTTTTAAGCTCGACTGGATAAAGAAAACCTTTGCTGACCGCTTCCAAGAGCTGGCAGCAGCCTATTTTGTCACCCCCATCACCCTTAATTTTGTCCTTGAAATTGATCCTGATGCAATGGGTCGTGGTCCAAGCGCTAACGATGCTGCGCCGATTGCTGTGGGTGCTGTGCCCAACGACCGTGATCCCCGTGCTGGGCTTGATGATGAAGAGTTGGTTGGCTTCAGTGATGATCAAGCATTTGATATTGAGGACCACTCTAAACTGAATCCGGCATTAACTTTTGACACTTTTGTTACTGGCAAGGCTAATCAACTGGCCCGCGCCGCCTCCATTCAGGTGGCCCACAACCCCGGAACTTCTTATAACCCGATGTTTTTGTATGGCGGGGTGGGTCTTGGTAAAACCCACCTAATTCATGCCATCGGTAACCACCTCCTAAAAGAGAAGCCGAATGCGCGGATTCGTTATATTCACGCCGAACAATATGTTTCTGATGTGGTGCGAGCCTATCAACAAAAGGCATTTGACCGATTTAAGCGCTACTACCACTCACTCGATCTGCTGCTAATTGATGATATTCAATTTTTTAGTGGCAAATCGCGCACGCAGGAAGAGTTTTTCTATGCATTTGAGGCGCTGCTAAGTAATCGCTCACAGGTCATTATTACCAGCGATACTTACCCAAAAGAGATGGCGGGTATTGATGAGCGCCTTATTTCACGCTTTGATTCCGGCCTAACAGTGGCCATTGAGCCGCCCGAGCTAGAAATGCGCGTGGCTATTTTGATGAAAAAAGCGGCCCAAGAGGGCATTCCGATGTCGGAAGATGTGGCTTTTTTTGTTGCTAAACACCTACGGTC
>CAILUH010000251.1 GCA_903837335.1 uncultured beta proteobacterium
GCTGGCAATGCCGCAATGGTGTTTCAATGCCCGGCAAAATGCGGGTAGGGCGCACATTGGCATATTGATCAAAGCCTTGGCAAATTTTGAGACGTAGTCCCCATAAGGTAATGTGGTCTGGAATGTTGGGATCGCCCGCCGAACCAAACAGAATGGCGTCTTTATTGCGCAGGGGCTCTAAGCCATCGTCGGGCATCATTTTGCCATGCTGGCGATAGTAATCGCCCCCCCAATCAAAGCGTTCAAAGGCAAAGGTAATTGGCTGGTTAGCCGCTAGCGCTTGTAAAACAATTTCACATTCAGGAATGACTTCTTTGCCAATGCCATCGCCTGGGATTGATGCAATATTGTAGGTTTTCAACGTGTCTCTTTCTTGATAAAAAGTGCCCCTGAGATGGCGCAAGCAGTACCTTGCAGCAAACAGCCTAGCAATAGCAAAGCGCGATAGAAAGGCTGAGATTGGCGCTTATTTAATGCCACAGGCGGTTTTATAAACCCCCACTACCCACGAGCCACTGGTAATTTTCTCATAGGGGCTATTGCTTAACTTTTCTTCAGAAATAAGGGTGCCAGCTCCTTTGTTGCCTGTAAATAGCTTCACTTCTAATGGGCGATATGCTTGCTTGCCACAGGCAAATTCATTGAGACCAATGATCGAGCTCAAAGCCTTATTTGTTTTTGGATCCTTACCGGGGGTTTTTAAATCTAGCATCGACAGAATTTGAATATTGTCATCTTCCACTTTTTTAATCGTAGCAATATCAACATAAATAGTCACTTGGTCATTAAAGCCAATTTCTTGCCAAGCAGCAAAGGCAGGAGTATAGGGCAACAGAGCAAAACTGCCAGCCACCAGAACAAGTAATTTTTTCATTTGAATCTTTCTATGATTAAAGGAGTATTTCAATTAAGCTATTTTATACAGCATTGTCATTTGGGTACCAGGTCCAGTTGGCGCAAATAAGCAGATGGCTTGCTGGTAAGGGGTAGCGCTTCATTGTTGGCCCACAATGAGTTCAAGTTGCGATACCAGCTACTCTGTACCCAGCCCGATTGGCCCGTAGGATAAATAAAGGTGGACTGATCTAAATCGGCAAAATCGAAAATAATCCGCATGCTAGCCGCTTGCTTAGTGACATAGGGATGCTTTGATTTGCCTAATTCGAGTCGCCCTACATTTACTGAAAAGCTATCACCTGGAAATGGATGCTCAAGATTAAATATCCTATTCAGTAAGGTAACTTTACTAAAGGGACGATGTTCAGCGATAGCTAAGTGAGCTTGCCCCCAAAGCCATTTTTGTGGGTCAGTTCCGTAAGCGCTGCTGAGTTGATCTAAGGCTAAATCATAGGCAAGCTTGGCAGTTTCGGCACAATTTTCTACGGCAGGGCTAGCGGGTTGGTCGCACCACGGACTATTTGGATTGGCTAGCTGTAAAATTAATGCTTCACGAAATTGCCGCCGCTTACCGTATTCCTGTTCAAATAAATCACCTAAGCGTGAGAACAGTAAGCGGGTCAGTTGATCGGCCCAAGCATTAAAGATCGTGGGTGCAGCTGAATTAGCCACCATATCGCCAGCAAAGGTGTTGGTGATTTGCTTAGCACTATTACTTAATGGATGATTTGATTGCACGCTCTTAAATAGCTCAAGTAGCGGCGTTGCCCCAAGTGACAAAGTATCTCCCTGTATCGCCCGCATCGAATTCATATCATGTTTATTTTGCGCCTCTAGTAGTTGTTTAATGCGGTCGTAGCGAAACGGCAGCTCCCAATCAGCTGTGAGGGGATTGGGATTATTGTCTGCAAGAATTTGTTGATTCGCACTTGCCAACCAGCCTTCAGCAGGATTAGTGCTCGCTGGCAACTGATCAAATGGGATGTAGCTCGTCCAGTCATATTGGCGGTCCCAGCCGGGTACCGGTGCAATGCCATATAAACCTTGGTGCAAGGTTCTCTTTGGGGCAACCCCAGCAACCTGAAAGGCAATATTGCCAGCGGCATCAGCCATAACGATATTTTGCATCGGCGCATAAAAATGACGTAGGCTAGTACTAAGCTCATCGATCGATTCAGCGCGATTCATATCTAGCAGTGTTGCTAGTGATTGATTGTCCAAATCGAGTGCAGTCCAGCGCAGTGCAAGGGCATACCGATTTGCATCAATGGTATTTTTAGCTAGTTCATAAGCATCCGAAATAATTGGCCCATGGCGGCTTTCCTTCACGATAAAACGCAAGGCATTTTCGCCTTTGATATCAATAATTTCTTCGCGCACCCGAAATGGAAGTGGTCCATCTGGTCCGCGGTAAAGACTGCTATTTTTTAGGTCTAATTGCTCCAGATATAGATCTTGTACATCGGGGTTGGTATTGGTAAAGCCCCAGGCTATTTGCTTGGTTCGACCAATGATGACGGCAGGTAAGCCCGGTATGGTTGCGCCAATGACTTGCAATTTAGGTGCGTCAATATGCACAAAATACCAGGCTGATGGGGCATTTAAACCAAGGTGGGGATCATTTGCTAAAAGCGGTTTACCGCTCGCTGTTTTGTTACCACTAACTACCCAGTTATTGGAGCCGATACCCTCTTTGCCGCCAGGTAAAAACTGACTGAGCTGAAAATCCGCTTTATTCAGCAGATGGTTTGGGAGTTGCGCTCGCGGTAATTGAGGTAGTTGATTTAGCTGCGTTGTTTTGCTTGCTGGATACACCTGTAGATCTTGATAGAGCTTGGCAAAATCGACATTACTCACGGGTTTTGTATTGGGGTAGGGTGGCATTACTTCCCATACCTGTGCGGTAGTAAGGTATTGCGCAAGCCCTAGGCGTTGCAATTCTTTTTGCCAATTACCGCCCAGGTCGAGGGCCAACACTAGCATCCAGGCAACACTATCTGCAGGTGAAAAATAGCCGGGCTTAGACCGCGTTAAAAAATATTCGACAGGCAAAGCCCAGCCTAAATTGGCATTACCTACATTAACTCCATCGGCATAGGCTTGCAAAAGACGTTTCGTTTCAATTGGATATCGTTCGAGTTGATTTTCGGCGGCATGTTTGATGCCAAGCGTACGCATGAAGCGATCAATTTTGACGGTTTCTTCACCTAAAATTTCTGAGAGCCTGCCAGAAGCGAGTCGTCGATTAATTTCTATTTGCCATGAACGTTCGCTAGCGTGTAAGTAGCCCAAGGCAAAGAGGGCATCACTGGGATTTTTTGCTTTGAGATGGGGAATATCGTTGGCGTCGAACTGAATGGAGACCGCTTCATTTAAGCCCTTAATCACCCGCTTACCACTGGGTTCGGTATGAGCAAAGACCAAATAGACCGCCACAAGAATCCCTAATAGGGCTAGTAGGGCTGGAGCGGTGAATAAGGCAAGGCGTATGAGGAAATGGCTAGGAGAGCGCCGGAGGGACTGAATCATGCTGCTATTTTAGGCTTGAAAAGGAGCCTTTTTCCAAGGTACAGGGCTGAAAATGTTAGTATTCGTATCTTCGTAGTTAGCCCGAGTGGTGAAATCGGTAGACACAGCAGACTTAAAATCTGCCGGCCATAAAACGGTCGTGCCGGTTCGATTCCGGCCTCGGGCACCA
>CAILUH010000252.1 GCA_903837335.1 uncultured beta proteobacterium
ATCCATCTCTCCCTTAGAGAGTCTTTCGTATAAGCGCACTCCAAAGGCAATGTTTTCGTATATCGACATCGGGAACGGGGTAGGCTTTTGAAAAACCATACCAATACGTGAGCGAAGTAAATTTAAATCTTGTTTTGGGTTGAGAATATTTTCCCCATAAAAATTAATTTGCCCCTCTGCTCGCTGTCCAGGATAAAGATCGTACATACGATTAATTGAACGCAAAAGAGTAGACTTACCGCAACCCGAAGGTCCAATAAACGCTGTGACCTTACGCTCTTGAATATCTAAATTAATATTTTTCAAGCCCTGATAAGAGCCATAGTAAAAATTTAAGTCCTTAATTTCAAGCGCATTTTTAGCTATTTTTGGATTAGATCCAGCTAAATCATCAAGCAAAGCATCGGTCAGGACTTGAGCTTCCTGTGTGTCGTTAGTATTAAAAACAGTTCGCATATTTTTCATCCTTGCACCTTCTCACGAAATACTACCCGAGCCAAGATATTTAGTCCTAGAACAGCAATCGTAATTAATAGTGCGCCCCCCCATGCTAGGCTCACCCAATTATCATAAGGACTCATGGCAAATTGGAAAATCACCACTGGTAAATTTGCCATTGGTGCGTTCATATTAGTCGAAAAGAATTGGTTATTTAAAGCAGTAAATAAGAGTGGCGCAGTTTCACCGCTAACGCGAGCCAAGGCTAATAAAATGCCTGTTATAACACCGCTTTTTGCTGCTCGAAGTGTGATACTAAAAGCAACTTTCCATTTCGGGGTTCCCAGTGCATAAGCTGCCTCACGCAAACTGCCGGGCACAAGTTGCAACATGTTCTCTGTTGTTCTTACTACTACTGGTATAGCGATTAGCGCCAAAGCAATCGTGCCAGCCCAGCCTGAAAAATGGCGAACTTGGGCTACGACTAGCGCATACACAAACAAGCCAATAACGATCGATGGCGCTGATAACATAATGTCAGTTACAAAACGGGTAATTGACGCAACCTTACTACGATTGCCATATTCGGATAAATATAAGCCTGCTAGCACGCCAATAGGCGTACTAATTAAAGTGCAGCACCCAATCAACATAATGCTACCAACAATTGCATTTGCTAAGCCGCCTCCTTCAGATCCTGGGGCAGGTGTGCTTGCAGTAAATATTTCCCAATTAATTGCTGCAAAACCTTTTAAAAATAAGACGCTCAAAATCCATAATAAAAAAAGCATACCTACCGTCATAGCGGTCATCGATAAAAAAAGGCCTATTTTATTGTTACGCTTTCGGCTATTAAAAATTGATGCGTTAATCGGCTTCATCTGATTCATGATTTAAGCCCCTGCTTTGCTTCCATGCTAACAAGCATCCATTTTGCTAGTGCTAGGACCACAAAAGTAATCACAAATAGAGCTAAACCTAAGGCAAAAAGAGATGAAAAATGTAAGCCAGGAGCGGCCTCTCCAAATTGGTTGGCTAAGGTAGAGGCAATTGAACTGCCAGGCGCAAATAAGGATGGCGATAAGCGCAAGGCATTACCAATCACAAAAGTAACAGCCATGGTCTCGCCTAGTGCGCGCCCTAAGCCCAGCATAATGCCGCCAATTACGCCTGCCTTTGTGTAAGGGAAAACAATCTTACTAACAACTTCCCAAGTTGTGCAGCCAATCCCATATGCCGATTCTTTAATCACGGGGGGAACGATTTCAAATACATCACGCATTACCGAAGCGATAAAAGGCAAAATCATCATAGCGAGAATTAAACCAGCACATAACATGCCAATACCATTAGCCGGACCAGAAAAAAGCAAGCCAATTAGCGGAATTTGTCCAAACGTTGCAGCAAGTGCCGGCTCAATATAATCAGCAAAAATGGGGGCAAATACAAACAAGCCAAACATGCCATAAATAATGGATGGAACAGCTGCCAATAGCTCCACAGCAGTACCCAAAGGACGGCGTAAATAGCTCGGACAAATTTCAGTTAAGAATACGGCAATGCCAAAACTGAGGGGGACAGCAATAAGTAGAGCGATTATTGAAGTAACAAGAGTTCCGTAAATGGCGATTAGGCCGCCAAACTTATCTTTACCAATATCCCACTCGGGATCAATAAAAAAACCAAGTCCAAAGGTATTCAGCGCAGGCCAAGCATTAATAAATAGTGAAATCATGATGCCTAATAAGGCAAACAAGACAATCATTGCAAAAAACTGCGTTACATGGTGAAAAGCAAAATCTTGAATGCGCTGTAATTTTGCAATTTTAATTGCTTGCTTAGA
>CAILUH010000253.1 GCA_903837335.1 uncultured beta proteobacterium
ATGTCGGCCATTTTGTTCGAGTCGTACTCGTTCATTTGACAGCCAAACGTTTTGATATAAAGCTTTTTCATATGCCGTTCTCAGGTTTATAGCTGGGGGCGAAGCTCGGATTTTAAGGGAAATACACCAAACAAGCTAGAGCAAGCGGTAAGCCGCAATGGCGATCAGCGTTGGCGGTAAGGCAGCCAGCAAGAGATAACTAGCTGAAACAGCCGCATTAGGGAAGTAGGGCCGTAGTATGGCGATCCCTGCTGGGTTCGGGGCATTAGCGATTACGGTTAAACCGCCTCCAGCTACTGCACCACCCACTAAGGCAAGCTTGAATTCTGCTGAAGTACCGGTCACCAACGATCCCAAGTAAGTTAGCGCTGCATTATCGGTAATCGCTGTTAGGGCTAGGCTGCCATAAAAAACTGCACTTGGGCTCATTTGGGTTAACAGGGGTTGTAGCCACCATGCTTGTAATTTTCCTAAGACTACTAGACCGGCTAAAAAAAATCCAACCAATAACGCTTCGCGCAAAATTAACGGGTTCTGGTGTTTTGGGTATGCAACGGTATAGCCAATGAAAAATAATAAGAGCCAAATAAAAAGTACGGGATCATGTGCGACCACTACTATTGCACAGAGAAAAAATAAGTGAATGAAGGTAACGCTAAGGGGCGTTCGCCTGCGGGCATGGTTAGCCTGCTGCGGTTGTTGTAAGCGCGTTAATTCGAGGAGGACTAAATTTTTACGAAATAGGAAGCTCACTATAAATGTATTAAGTAAGATCGCAAGACACGATTTAAGGCCGAAGTTGCTTAACATGAAAGCGTTATCCCATTGCCAAGTATTTGCCACCATTAATACAGGAGGTGCAGCAAAATTCGTGAGAGTGCCGCCAATGGAGATGTTGACAAATAAAACGCCTAAAGTACCAAACATAAATGGAACAGAAGGCTGATGTCGATACACTAAATCACGCAAAAGAAAAGCAGCAAGGGTCATCGCTGCAGGTTCAGTAATTAAAGACCCCAATAATGGCGTAATACTAAGGGTTAAAAAATAGAGGGCAATACTTTGCTCTGTACGTGCTAAGCGATGGACTCCATGGCTAAGCCAGGTCAAAATTTGTGTGGCAACATCGAGTATGGGCTTGCTTCCAGCAACGATCATAATTGCAAAAACGAACATGGGTTCAGTAAAATTTCGCTCGTTTAAATATTGTTTCGCACTAGTAAAGCCATCAATAGCCCAAATAAATAAAATTAATACGGCGGCCCATAGCCCAAAGACAATTTCAACTTCGCCCAACATGTGAAATAGTCCGGAATGACGTTTAGATTGCGCGGCTAGTTTTTCAAAATAGGCAGTACAAAATGTGTGAATCACTGCAATTAAAAAAAGAATGGTGGCGCCAAGTTCGGTCGGGGTAAAGTTCATGATGGAATCTTATCAGCAAGAAATGTAAAAATAGGTTTTGATCAAATACCCTTAGGAATCAAGGAATATAAAATGGGACTGAAAATAGGTTATCAAGCGTTAATCGCTGAAGCACTAAGCAAAATTGAAACACTCAATTTAGAGCAAGCAAATGCCTTGTTAGGGGATGCTGATACCAGCTTTATCGACATTCGAGATATCCGCGAATTAGAACGCGAAGGTATGTTGCCAGGCGCACTGCACGCACCCCGAGGCATGCTGGAGTTTTGGGTTGATCCCGAAAGCCCTTATTACAAGCCGGTATTTGGTGAGGGCAAGCGACTCGTTTTATATTGCGCCTCAGCTTGGCGCTCGGCTTTAGCGACCGAAACTTTACAGCGCATGGGGGTGCCGCGGGTTTGTCATATTGCAGGCGGGTTTACTGCTTGGAAGGCGGCGCAATTACCCATTGTGGATAAGCCAGCCAAGCATGCCAAATAGCCTATAAATATATATTTGCAGCGTTTTATTGCTGATAGACCCTTGAAATTTAGCCTAAAACCCCCACATAAGGCTGTGTAAGTAAGGCCTGTATTAGCATTAAAAAGCATGATTTAAACGTAATCAAGGATAAAGAGTAATGACCCCTGTTCAAAAAGAAACCTTAGGCTTTCAGGCCGAGGTCAAACAACTACTGCAATTAATGATTCACTCTTTGTATTCGAACAAAGAAATATTTTTGCGTGAACTCATTTCCAATGCGTCTGATGCTGCCGATAAGTTGCGCTATGAGGCGATGACGCATCCCGAGTGGTATGAAGATCAGCCCGACTTAAAAATAAAAATTACTTTTGATAAGGCAGAACGCACTATCACCATTACGGATAATGGTATTGGCATGAGCCGTGACGAAGTAATTTCGAATTTAGGCACTATCGCTAAATCGGGCACAAAAGAATTTTTCTCCAAACTCTCCGGTGACCAACAAAAAGACGCCGCTTTAATTGGCCAATTTGGCGTTGGTTTTTATTCGGCTTTTATTGTGGCTGATCGGATTACTGTAGAAACACGCCGCGCAGGCTTGCCAGCTAAAGATGGTGTTCGCTGGGAATCCGATGGCTCAGGCGAATTTACAGTAGAAACGATCGATCGTCCCGAACGTGGCACAGCCATTACCCTACATCTACGTGAAGGCGAAGATGAGCTACTAGCGACTTATGCCCTGAAGACGATTGTGCGGCGGTACTCGGATCATATTTCTTTGCCAATTGAAATGCGCAAAGAGGAGTGGGATGAAGAACAAAAAGCCCAAGTACTGAAAGATGAATTCGAAAGCATTAATCAAGCTAGCGCTTTGTGGGCTAGACCAAAGTCTGAAGTGAGCGTCGAACAATATGATGAATTTTATAAAAATTTATCGCATGATTATGAAAATCCTTTGTGCTATTCACATAACCGTGTAGAGGGGCGGAGTGAATTTACCCAATTATTATTTATTCCCGCGCACGCACCTTTTGATTTATGGGATCGAAATAAACGTGGCGGCATTAAGCTCTACGTTAAACGGGTCTTCATTATGGATGATGCCGAGCAATTAATCCCCACCTATTTACGTTTTGTTACGGGTGTTATTGACACGGCAGATTTACCGTTAAACGTATCGCGTGAAATTTTGCAAGAATCACGTGATGTCAAAGTGATTCGCGAAAGCTCAACTAAGCGTGTGCTTAGCATGCTAGAAGACTTGGCTAATAGTGATGATGAAACAAAGCGCGAAAAATACCGTACGTTTTGGAATGCCTTTGGACAAGCCCTTAAAGAGGGGGTTGGCGAGGATCCAACGAATCAAGAGCGGCTCTTGAAATTATTACGTTTTGCTAGTACCCATACCGACTTGCCTGAGCAAACAGTTTCTTTAGCAGAATATGTAGGGCGTATGAAGCCAGGGCAAGAAAAAATTTATTACGTCACTGGTGATTCCTTTAATGCGGCAAAAAATAGCCCCCATTTAGAAATTTTCCGTAAAAAAGGTGTCGAAGTACTGTTGTTATCCGATCGGGTTGATGAATGGATGCTCTCATTCTTTACTGAGTTTGATGGAAAAGGGCTTTTATCAGTAGCCAAGGGCGATCTCGATTTAGGTGATCTCGTAGATAAACCAGAAAAGACTGCACAAGAGGCGACTGAAAAAGAATTTAAGGATTTGCTCGAGCGAATGAAAAAAACCTTAGCCGATAAAGCAAAAGATGTGCG
>CAILUH010000254.1 GCA_903837335.1 uncultured beta proteobacterium
ACGCGCAATATTAACCAGTGTCGCCGTTGGCTTCATGAGCGCAATTTCTTTTGCGCCAATCGTGTGATGATTTTCAGCGGAATAGGGTAAAACCAAAATGACGTGATCGGCTTGACGTAGCAAGCTCTCCTTGTCAACATAGGTGGCGCCACAGGCCTTTTCATCAGCCTCGGGTAAGCGCCGACGATTGTTGTAAATCACTTTCATGCCAAAGCCTAAAGCCCGTTTTGCAATCCCTTGACCAATTCGGCCCATACCAATAATGCCCAATGTACTGCCATGAATATCCATTCCTAAAGGGTTGTGGGTAATCGACCATTGGTCCCACTTACCATTACGAATCCAATGCTCAGACTCAGTCACACGCCGAGCCGTTGCCATTAGTAGAGCAAAGCCAAAATCGGCGGTGGTATTCGTTAAAACATCAGGTGTATTTGTCGCCATAACACCCGCGGCGGTAATTGCTGGTACATCAAAATTGTTATAGCCAACTGAGATATTGGCAACAATTTTTAATTTTTTTGCCTGGGCTAATGCATTCGCATCGATACGCTCGCTGCCAGCTACTAGGGCTGCATCGACTTCGCTTAAGAGTTTTTGTAGCTCTGCTGGCGTGAAAACACGATCGGCCTGATTATCGATGACTTCAAAAGACTGACGTAACGCAGCCAAGGCATCTGGGAAAATGGACCTGGCGACTAAGATTTTGAGGGTTTGGATTGTATTCATCCCTAAACTTTACAACAAGCTGGAAATTCGGGTGGTCTGCGCTTTAAGCCCCATTTCGGCTAAAATAAAGCATCCGCCATTTATAGGCTTTTATTGACCCAGCTAAAATTATGACTTACGTTGTCACCGAATCCTGCATCCGTTGTAAATATACCGATTGTGTTGATGTTTGCCCGGTCGACTGTTTCCGCGAAGGCCCCAATTTTCTATCAATCGATCCCGATGAGTGTATTGATTGTGCAGTTTGCGTGCCAGAATGCCCGGTCAATGCCATTTATGCAGAAGATGACGTCCCTGGAGATCAGCAAGCGTTTATTCAACTGAATGTTGAACTCTCACGCCTTTGGCCTTCCATCACTAAATCAAAGGCCCCTCTACCCGATGCGGATGAATGGCAAGACGTTAAAGATAAACTTAACGAATTAGTTAAGTAAACCAGCGGCCGTATTTTTTAGGACTATTTGTGTCACTCACTCCCATTGAAGCTGATGCCGTCATTATTGGCGCCGGACCCGTTGGACTTTTTCAAGTCTTTGAGCTGGGCTTGTTAGAAATTAAAGCGCATGTTATCGATTCATTACCAGTCGTAGGTGGTCAATGCGTTGAGTTATATCCTGATAAACCGATCTACGACATTCCTGCAGTACCGATGTGTACTGGACAGGAACTCACGGATAATTTAATGAAGCAAATTGAGCCATTCGAGGCGCAGTTTCACTTGGGACAAGAAGTGACCGCAGTCCAAAAGCGTAGCGATGGCCGCTTCGATCTAACTACTTCAATAGGCACTCAATTTATTACTAAAACGATTTTTATCGCCGCTGGTGTGGGCTCTTTTCAAGCACGCACAATTAAGATCGATGGCATTGAAGCATTCGAAAATAAACAACTGTTTTATCGCGTCAAAGATCCAGCGCAATTTACTGGTAAAAATATTGTGATTTGCGGCGGCGGCGATTCCGCTCTCGACTGGGCGCTGAATTTTGTTGGTAAGGCTGAAAGCGTTATCTTAATTCATCGCCGCGATGGCTTTAAAGCAGCTCCTAGCTCGGTTGCCAAAATGAAAGAGTTATGCGCCAACTTCGAAATGCAATTTGAAGTGGGGCAAATTACTGGCTTTGAAGAGCAGGCTGGAAAACTAAGCGAAATCAAAGTGACGGGTAGTGATGGCGTTACGCGCCGGATGCCACTCGACGCCCTGCTGGTGTTCTTTGGCTTGTCCCCCAAATTGGGTCCAATTGCCGAATGGGGCTTAGGCATCGATCGCAAACAACTCACTGTTGATACTGAGCGCTTCGAAACCACCATTCCAGGAATCTTTGCAGTGGGCGATATTAACGTTTATCCCGGGAAGAAAAAACTGATTTTGTCAGGCTTTCATGAGGCCGCCTTAGCAGCATTTGGTAGCGTGCAATACATTTATCCCGATAAAAAAGTGCACTTGCAATACACCACGACTTCAACTAAGTTGCATAAAGTGCTTGGTGTTGAATCTCCGGTTTTTGATTAATCATCTGAAGACTGTCGCTGATGCGCCAATACCATGACTTAATGAAAGCAGTATTGGTGCAAGGGGTTGATAAAGCCGATCGCACAGGTACTGGCACTAAATCGATTTTTGGCTATCAAATGCGTTTCGATTTGACGGCGGGTTTTCCCATGGTCACTACCAAAAAACTTCACCTCAAATCGATTGTGTATGAATTACTGTGGTTTCTGAATGGTAGTACAAATAATCAGTGGCTGAAAGACCGCGGAGTTTCTATTTGGGATGAGTGGGCTGCACCCGATGGTGAACTAGGTCCTATTTATGGCTATCAATGGCGCTCATGGCCAACACCAAACGGTCAACATATTGATCAAATTCAAGAGCTCATGGCAACCCTACAATCTAATCCCGACTCACGCCGGATGATTGTCTCGGCGTGGAATGTTGCTGACATACCGCGTATGGCGCTTGCCCCCTGTCATGCCTTCTTTCAATTTTATGTCGCCAACAATAAGCTATCGTGTCAACTCTATCAGCGTAGTGCTGATATTTTTCTTGGTGTGCCTTTTAATATAGCTAGTTATGCAGTCCTTACCCATATGGTGGCACAACAAGCGGGTCTAGAGGTCGGTGACTTTATTTGGACTGGTGGCGATTGTCACCTCTATAACAATCATTTAGCCCAAGTTGAATTGCAACTAGCCCGCGAACCATTTCCCTTGCCAACACTACAATTTCGCCGTAAGCCCGCTTCTTTGTTTGACTATGAGTTTGACGATTTTGAGGTGATTGGATATCAGTCGCACCCCCATATCAAGGCGCCTGTTGCCATCTAAATTAAAGTAAATATGACTAAACCCGCTATTGCTTTTATCGTTGCTCGCACCCGTAATCACGTCATTGGCAAAGATAATCAAATTCCGTGGAAGATTTCTGCCGACTTACAATTCTTTAAACGCGTCACTATGGGTCACCCCATCATTATGGGACGAAAGACGTGGGACTCCATTGGTCGACCATTGCCAGGACGCCGTAACTTGGTAGTTAGCCGTAACCGCGATTTACAATTGGCTGGGGCAGAAGTGGTGCATTCTCTAGAGGAAGCGCTTAAACAGCTTACTGACGTTCCGCGCGTATTTATTATTGGCGGCGAACAATTATTTAAGCAGGCGTTTGCAGAAGCAGATCAACTCTACCTCACCGAAATTGATTTAGAGGTTGCCGGCGATACTTTTTTTGAAGTTCCTGACCCACAAGATTGGCAAGAAGTTGAAAGCATCGAAGGTCAAGAAGGTGAAATTCGTTTCCGTTTTTTAACCTTAGAGCGAAAAAAATAGTTGCGCACAGTAATGCGCCTCCTTATTTACCACCAATCGTCATTGATCCAATTAAGAGCGAGCCCGTTTCTTTCGAGCCTCGCACTAAAACATCACTGCCTACCATTTGAATATCGAGTAGCATCTCCCGTAAATTACCAGCAATGGTAATTTCTTCAACTGGATACTGAATCTCTCCCCGCTCGACCCAATAACCAAAGGCGCCGCGCGAGTAATCACCAGTGACATAATTGACTCCTTGACCCATTAATTCGGTAACGAGTAAGCCAGTACCCATCGCTCGCAGCAGTCCAGGCAAATCACCGGCAGCGGTGTTAGTGCTAGAGAGGCGCAAATGATGCGAGCCCCCTGCATTGCCAGTGCTTTGCATCCCTAATTTCCGCGCGGTGTAGGTCGATAAAAAATAGCCTTGCAAAACGCCGCTTGCGACTACCGAACGTGCCTGCGTGCGCACACCCTCTTCATCAAATGGAGCGCTCCCGCTAATGCTGGGAATATGGGGATCTTCATACAAATTTAAATGGGCTGGAAAAACAGCTTTACCGAGGCTGTCGAGTAAAAAGCTGGAGCGCCGATATAGGGCGCCGCCAGATACAGCTTGAACAAAAGAGCCTAACAAACCGGCGGCTACTGGCGCCTCGAAAATAACAGGGCAGCGCCGAGTGCGAATGGATCGCGCTTGTAAACGCGCTAAAGCACGCTGAGCGGCATAACGTCCAATTTCAGCTGGCGGCGCTAATTGTGCTGGAATACGTGAGCTGGAATACCAATCATCACGCTGCATCGCGGGGTTTTTTCCGCTTGAACTAGCAATGGGCGCACAGGAAATAAAGTGGCGTGAATAGGGATAGCCACCTAAAAATCCTTGGCTACTAGCCAAAATAAAATGGCCTTGATGCGTTGATACTGAAGCACCATCACTATTTTGAATTTGCGGGCTCACTGCAAACGCTGCTGCTTCAGCTGCGCGTGCTATTTCAATTGCATCA
>CAILUH010000255.1 GCA_903837335.1 uncultured beta proteobacterium
ATCTGCCACGTAATAGGAGGCCTTGATACCGGCTTGGGTTAATTTAGCTACCGCCTCAACCAGTAATGACTCACGACGCGCTACTAAAATAACTTCCGCGCCAGCCAAACCAAATGCATGCGCCATTGCCTCGCCAATACCACTACTGCCACCAGTAATCAGCGCCGTACGATTTTTTAAAGAAAAAAGGTTGAGTAGATTCATAATTCGACAGGCACTCCTAAATCATGTTGTTCGCCGGGAAAATATTTTGCCAAGCGGTCATCGGCAGTTCGGGCATGGGCTTCCATCCCTTCTAAGCGACTAATACGTGCGGTTACTAAAGCCATCTCTTTGCTTGCGGCACGTGTCATTTTTTGCCAAGTCAAGGTTTTCATAAACTTATGTACCGACAAGCCACCTGAATACCGTGCCGCTCCTTTGGTTGGTAACACATGATTGGGGCCGCTCGTTTTATCGCCAAAGGCAACCGTCGTTTCCTCGCCCAGAAAAAGCGACCCATAACAAGTTAAATGCTCTAGCCACCAATCAAGCTCTTTAGCGTGCACCTCCAGGTGTTCGCTCGCGTAACGATCGGAGATAGTGACGATCTCTTCTTTCGAGTCACACAAAATGACTTCCCCATAATCACGCCAAGCACAAAATGCGGCATCTTTAGCGATGGGTGGCAAGGCATTAATGAATTGTGGCACCAGCTCCATGACCTGCTTTGCTAAAACTGCAGAAGTAGTAAAAAGCCAAGCAGGTGACTCATGTCCATGCTCTGCTTGACCGACCAGATCACTCGCAACAATTTTGGGATCGGCAGTTTCATCGGCAATGATGGCGATTTCTGACGGTCCGGCAAAAACATCAATACCGACTTTACCGAACAAAGCACGCTTGGCTTCTGCCACAAATTTATTGCCGGGTCCAACCACCACATCCGCTGGCTTCCCGGTAAAAAGACCAAAGGCCAAAGAAGCAATAGCCTGTACACCCCCCAAAGTCATGATGACATCAGCGCCAGCAGCTTTAAATGCATACAACACATAGGGATGAATGCCGCCACCACGAAAGGGACTTGAACAGGCAATAATACTTTTAACCCCGGCCGCCTTTGCGGTTGCTACCGTCATATATGCAGAGGCTATATGGGCATAGCGGCCAGCGGGCGCATAACAACCAACTACATTGACTGGCATTACCTTTTGACCAGCGGTAACCCCGGGATGCAATTGCGTTGAAAAATCTTGGATACTTTTTCTTTGTGCCACGGCAAAATCATGTACTTGCTTCACCGCAAAGTCGATATCGCGCTTAACTTCAGCAGGCACAGTCTGTATAACGGCTGCAATGGCAGCGTCACTCATCACAATCTCACCAGTCCATTGATCTAGCTTCTCTGCATACTCTCTTACGGCCACCTCACCTTCCTGCTCAATACGAGTCAGTATGCCATGGGCCACTTCTTGGGCTGTCGATGTTTCAGTCTCTGGAGTTTTACTCGCTTTTTTTAAAAACTGGATTGCCATTTATAAACCCTTAAAAATCAATATAAGACTAATCTCAAAACTAGGGCAAGCAACACCCTAGTTTCAAAATCAGCAAATTCAGCGCATCAAAAAATAGACATGACGCTGATAAAAGATGAATTACTTCGCGTTATTTGCAAACTCACGTAATTGTTTATCTGCGTTAACCATCTTCATATACTCATCGGTAATGTATTCACTAGCAGGAGGCACTGCTTGAATTGCTCCAGTGGCAAGCATGAAGGCGCCAATTGCTGAAAACCAATCATCCATTGGTGATGGTCCTTTAGCGCGATCCATGACTTTTAATTCACCAGCAAGGTCAAAGGTCGG
>CAILUH010000256.1 GCA_903837335.1 uncultured beta proteobacterium
AATGCACAAGGAGAATATTATTTAACCGATGTGATAGCCATGGCAGTGAAGGATGGCGTCCCGATTCGTACCACCCAGGCCACTAATGCATGGGAAACGATTGGCGTTAATGATCGTGCTCAGCTGGCCGCCTTAGAGCGGATTGCTCAGCAAGAAATTGCGCGTAATTTATTAAGTAATGGAGTTTCTCTCGCCGATCCCTCCCGCCTTGAGGTGCGGGGCAAATTAACGTGTGGCCAAGATGTCTCCATTGATATTGGTTGCGTGTTTGAGGGCGCTGTATCTTTGGCAGCAGGCGCTAAGGTTGGACCCAACTGTGTTTTAAGAAATACTAAAGTTGGCAAGGGGGTTGTGATTCAAGCCTTTAGTCATCTCGATGGCGCAATGATCGGGGATGATTGCATCATAGGACCCTATGCGCGAATACGGCCTGGCGCTAATTTAGCTAACGATGTGCATATTGGTAACTTTGTTGAAATAAAAAATAGTCACTTGGGTGCGCACAGTAAAGCTAACCATTTGGCGTATGTGGGCGATGCTGTCGTGGGTAAGCGAGTGAACATTGGCGCGGGCACAATTACTTGTAATTATGATGGGGTTAACAAGCATCAAACAATTATTGAAGATGATGTCTTTATTGGCTCAGATACGCAGCTGGTTGCTCCAGTTAAAGTAGGGCGCGGAGCTACATTAGGTGCGGGCACCACCTTAACTAAAGATGCTCCAGCAAATCAACTGACCGTATCACGTACCAAACAAGTTTCAGTGCCGTGGCAACGTCCAGAAAAAATAGTACTTGCAAAGAAAAAATTATCAAGCAAGGGAAAAAAATAGATGTGCGGTATTGTCGGTGCGGCTTCCACACAAAATGTAGTTGAAACTCTCATCGAGGGTTTACGCCGCTTAGAATATCGCGGTTATGATTCTTGTGGGTTTGCGCTGATCAATGCGGCAAACCCCCTGCATCCAATTGAGCGGGCCCGCACTACCGCGCGCGTCGCCGATTTAGCTGCGCAAGCCAATCAATTTTCAGGCACCCTCGGAATTGCACACACACGCTGGGCGACTCATGGCAAGCCAGATACGGAAAATGCGCATCCCCATATTTCACAAAATTTAATTGCAGTAGTGCATAACGGCATTATTGAAAATTACGAAAGTTTGCGCGCTGAATTAAAGCAGGCAGGCTACATTTTTACCTCAGAAACTGATACCGAAGTCATTGCGCATTTAATTCACCAGGCTTACACCGCACAAGTCGAGCGTAATTTAGCCTTAGCGGTACGTTTGGTATTGCCCCGTTTACATGGCGCTTATGCGATTGCTGTCATAGCGCAGGATAATCCGCAAACGCTGATTGGCGCCAGAGCCGGGTCGCCCTTGGTGGCGGCATTTGGCCAGCATGAAAATTTCTTAGCCTCAGATGCACTTGCGCTGGCGGGTAAAGCTGACTCGATGCTTTATTTGGAGGAGGGTGATATTGCCATCGTCACGAGTAGCGCCATTCAAATAATAGATCATAGTGGCGTCGTTTTAGTGCGCGATAGTAAACCTATGCCAGCACAAGCTGATGCTGTTGAGTTAGGCCCTTATCGCCATTTCATGCAGAAAGAAATTTTTGAGCAACCCCGTGCTATAGCAGATACCTTAGCAAATGTGAGTGGCTTTGGCCCAGAATTATTTGGCGCTAACCCGCAGCAGTGGTTAGAGTTTGAGCAAATTTTAATTTTGGCTTGTGGAACTAGTTACTATGCCAGCTGTGTTGGCAAGTATTGGCTTGAAGACCTGGGAGGCATTCCCACGCAAGTTGAAATTGCGAGCGAGTATCGTTATCGAAAAACGGTCTCTAATCCAAATACATTGGTAATCGTGGTATCTCAATCAGGCGAAACTGCTGATACGCTCGCTGCTTTACGTCACGCTAAAAGTTTGGGGCATCGTTTTACTTTGGCAATTTGTAATGTTGCCAGCAGTGCAATGGTGCGTGAAACCCCATGGCACTTTATTACCAAAGCCGGCACTGAAATTGGTGTAGCCTCAACGAAGGCCTTTACTACGCAGTTAGTAGCACTGTATTTATTAGCCGCCTCGATTGCCAAGCGTTCAGGCGGATTAAATGCTGAGGCAGAAAAAGACTTGCTACGTCGATTGCGTCGGCTGCCAAAAGCCTTATATGCTGTTTTGGCTCTAGAGCCACAAATTATTGCGTGGAGCGAAGTATTTGCTAAATGCGAAAATGTGCTTTTTTTAGGGCGTGGTTTGTACTATCCCATTGCCCTTGAAGGCGCCCTTAAGTTAAAAGAAATTTCTTATATTCATGCCGAGGCCTATCCTGCTGGCGAATTAAAGCATGGGCCGTTGGCGCTAGTAACCGAAAAAATGCCGGTTGTTACGGTTGCACCAAATGATGCTTTATTGGAAAAATTAAAATCAAATATGCAGGAAGTCAAAGCCCGGGGTGGAGTGCTGTATGTGTTTACCGACCGCGATACACAAATGAAAAGTAGCGATGGTATTCATGTTATTGGCCTGCCTGAGTACTACGGCGATCTTTCGCCCATCTTGCAAGTAGTGCCCCTGCAATTGTTGGCCTATCATACGGCTTGCGCGCGCGGCACTGATGTCGATAAGCCCCGCAATTTAGCTAAAAGCGTAACGGTCGAGTAGTTCATTAAATCCCTTTAAGAATCAGGGGAAAATGCACAATTGTGTTTAAATAAGCTTCGTGAATATTTTGTTTAGCCACCCTTCTATTGCCTTCCAACTTGAAGTTTGCCGTTTAGCGCGCCTGCTATTAGCGGCATTTCTATTGGGAATTTTGGCTGCATGTGCGGTAGGGCCTGACTTTAAGCAGCCAGACGCGCCTAAAGTGAGCTCTTTAACTGAAAAACCTATTCCCCCTAAGTTGGCGACCACTCCAGATGTTCCAGGTGGTAGCGAGCAGACTTTAGTTGAAAGTAAAGACATTCCAGCAAAATGGTGGGAATTATTTAAATCCCCCGAGTTAGATATATTAATTCGTAAAGCATTGGAGCAAAATCCCAACCTAGGCGCGGCGGATGCTGCATTGCGGGCAGCACAAGAAAATGTCAGCGCCCAAATTGGCGGTCAGTATTTCCCACAAATTGGCGGTAATGCGAGCTTAACCCGCCAACAATTACCCTATGCGGTCTACGGACTGCCGCACGGCGATCCAATTTATAATCTCTACAACACCACGGTAAATATTAGTTATGTGCCAGATTTTTTTGGGCGGGCGCGCAGAACAGTAGAAAATGCCCGTGCTCAAGCCGAGATTAGCCAATATCAACTGGAGGGCGCATACCTCAATTTAACTTCAAATTTAGTTACCTCTGCAGTGCGCGAGGCCCAATTGCGTGCGCAATACCAAGCCACCAAAGAAATTTTAGAAGCACAAACTTATTTTGCCAATATTATTAAACAGCAACTCGAAATTGGCAGCGTATCAAAAGTAGACCTCACTTCTCAGCTGGCTTTAGTAGCAAGCTCGCAGGCAGAGTTGTTAGTGTATGAAAAAAATGTCGCTTTTGCGCGCAATCAGCTCGCTGCCTTAACGGGTGAATATCCGGGAAGTGCAGTGATCAAGGGCTTTAATTTGGGTGATTTACACCTGCCAGACCAACTACCCCTTTCCTTGCCTTCGAGTTTAGTCCGTCAACGCCCCGATATTCTTGCTGCTGAGTCGGCGATGAAATCAACCAATGCCTTGGTTGGTGTAGCCACGGCTAACTTGCTGCCACAAATTACGTTGAGTGGGGCTGAGGGTAGTGCAGCATTAACCACGGGCGCATTATTTGGACCCACTGCTGCGCTTTGGTCTATTGCCGGCGGACTATTTCAGCCGCTCTTCCAGGGCGGCCAATTATTGGCTCAGCGCCGCGGTGCCATGGCCAATTATGAGCAAGCCGTATTTCAATATCAAGCTGCAGTGATCACTGCATTTCAACAAGTGGCTGATGCTTTGCAGGCGTTAGATGCCGATGCGAAGGCCTTAACTGCTGCTACTGATACTGAACGCTATGCCAAAGAGACACTCAATTTAGTACAAGATCAATATCGCTTTGGCACGGCTAGTTATTTGCAAGTGTTGTACTACCAAACGCAATATCAAAATGCCAAAATTCGCTCTTTACAGGCGCAAGCACTCCGCTTTTCTGATACCGCAGCTTTATTTACAGCATTAGGGGGCGGCTGGTGGAATCGAGAAGGGCCAGCTTATCAAGCTAAAAAAATTGCTAGTAGCGAGAGCGTGATAGAAGTGCCGCTAGCAAATATTTTGGCAGGACCTGCCAAGGGGGCCCTCACAACAACTTCGGCAGCTTCGTCACTAACTTCGGCAGAACAGCCCATTTCAAATGCCAACCTGATCGTTAAATAATGAAGCTTGTTGAAACCCTTAAAACTAAAGTACTGCAGTTACTAAAGACTTGGCAAGTGCGCGAAAAATTGTGTCTCTTATGGACCAAAATAAAAAATACCTATGCGCGTGTAGCCCAAAAACTGCGTCCCTATCAGCGTTTTAAAAATACGCGTGCATATGCCAAATTAATGGCGATGACGGAAATGCGCCGCCGCATGACGGTGATGTTAGTCGGGGTTATTTTATTGCTCGGTTTAATTTTTGTCTTTA
>CAILUH010000257.1 GCA_903837335.1 uncultured beta proteobacterium
AAATTTAGCGAGCTAGAGAGAATGGAGTGCCAGCCAAAAGGGGTATCTGTCCACATGGCATCCTGAAAAATCCCAAAATTTCTTAAGCGGTATTCGATAAAGTAGTCCAAGGCCTCCAGCGCTTGTGCACGAGTAACTGGCCACCGAAATTCATCTAAAGCGCCAGGATGCTTTTCGTAATTGTGATTTATAAATTCAATTACTTCCTGCGTTATTGCATCTGGTTCAAATAAAGCAGGAGTTTCAATAATTCCAGGACCTTTTTTTGGATAAGGCTTACGGTTATTTTCATCAAAATTCCATTGACCACCTGCTGGATTACCGTCAGCATCAACTAGAATATGGTGGGTTTTACGCATTAGACGATAAAAGTATTCCAGCCGAAATTCTTTTTTTCCGGCAGCCCAATCATTAAACTCTTGATGCGAGCAAAAGAAATGATCATCTTCGCGCATTTCTAAATAGATAGATAAATCTTTTGCCAACCCCTCTATCTCCAACTTCAAGCGAAACTCACCGGGCTCAATACAGATCAAATGGGTAATCTGCTCGCAAACTATTTTGTCCTTAAGAGTCTCGACTATGGATAGAGGTGAGTTTTGAATGTAACAAAGAGGATATTTAAGCTCCTTTAGCCTGCCTGCAAAGTGCCGCATGGCTGATAAAAATAGTGCGATCTTCGCTTTATGTGACCAAACATATTGCGCTTCTGGAATTGACTCAATCATCAGCACCTCATCGACTTTGAAATCAAAATCTCTAAGGGCGGCTCCATTTTCATCTAACTGATCACCAAGAATCAGAACTAGTTTTTTAAGTGGCTTCATTTATTTTTGTACTGGGTTGGACAATACGCTCGATCTACTGCCTTACTTCGAAGGGCGACATGCTTGGTTACTCTCCCAGTTACGCGCTTACGCCACAGTTCAAAAGAGCCACGCTTGAGCTCATGACGCATTAATTGAATTACTTGAGCCTCCGATAAGCCAAATGATTTCTCAATTGCGTCAAATGGGGTACGGTCCTCCCAGGCCATTTCAATCAGGCGGGACTTATCAGACTCAGAAAGTGCTTTTAATGAGAATTTTGGCATCAAGCAAGTTTATGACTTATTTACTAAACTTGTACTACATACTAATTTTTTAAAATAAGATGATTGGGAAAATTCGCCAGAAACTCATTTCGCTTGCTCCAAGTCCATACCTAAAAATGGTAGATTTGGTATGCCCCATCTGCGACCGCCCCATCCCCGAATCCCAAAAGGATGCTCATCACCTAGTACCCAGGTCTAAGGGTGGGAAAAATACTGCGTATCTCCACCGTATTTGCCATCGCCAAATTCATGCCCTTTTTACAGAAACTGAACTAGCCACACAATTTAATAATGCTTCAGTCCTTCAAGGGCACCCTGAAATGCAACGATTTATTCATTGGGTTAAAACCAAGCCAAATTACTTTTATGAAAAATCACGCAAAAGTACCCGCTTAAGAGAAACTTAACATTGACTTAAGGTTAAGCTAAAAAAATATCGTCTCTTTCAGTCATAAATTTAATCGAATAATTTGATTTTTATAAGCCCCAGCTAATGCTTTTTTCACAATCTTATAAATATCCAGGTCAAAATCTGCCTCTCCAGACTCGGCAAGCTCGTATATCTCCTCTTGATTAATGGCAGTTCCTAAGTAACACCACTTATCAAGCACAATCATTTCTGAGCCATCTTTGATGGCTATTGGGCTTTGATAGGGCCAGATTTGAATTTTGTATAAGTCCATTACAGTTTGAAGCTGAAGATTATGCATTTCGGTAGAAGTTAAGCCAATGCACGCACCCCCACATTGCTTTACTTGAAAACCAAAACATGACTTCCCATTTTCAAATTTTTCCAATCCCAATAATGCCTCGCATAAGCGATACTTTTTAGCGATGGCCTTTAAATAAGAATTAGCTTCTCTTTTGCTGTAAAACAACCCATATAGATTATCTTGAATGCCAGGCAGTAAATTCTGATGATTTATTAAAATTGGCTTGAGTAGGCCTGTAGCATCTTTGTTCAGACTCCAGGCACAAAGGTCTTTTGAACGGCGTAGCTTGATATTCATGCTTGGCATACGCTCTTTAATTAATCTAGATTCTAAAATCAAGGCACTTAATTCACCGCCCGTTTCTATCCAGTCAATATCTCGTACCTGCAGCAATAATTTCATTTCTTTGCGCTGCGTTAATGCCCCTTGAAAGTGACTCATTACCCTACTTCTTAAGGAAATACTCTTACCGATATAAAGTGGTGCTTTATTTTCTCCATAAAAAATATAGCACCCAGGGTTATCAGGAATAGAGTCGACTAAAGATTGATCAATATTGGGGGGCAGTGTCACATTACCAATTAATTGATTGATGGCTTTTAGCAATCGATCCTTACCTACCAATCTCTCACAAACCCCCCAAAACTGTAGAAGTAGGTCAGCATCTCCAAGGGCTCTATGTCTAGCACTCACGCGTAAATCATGAGTCTTGATAATTGTGTCTAAATTATGACGTGCCTGATCGGGAAAAAGTAATCTAGATAATTTAACTGTACACAATACTTTAGGCTTGAAATCAATCCCAATTCTCTTAAAGGATGCTTTGATAAAGCCGTGGTCAAATTGGGCGTTATGAGCTACAAATATTTTTCCCTCTAGCTCTTTTTTAATTTGCTCTGCTAGCTCTTCAAAACCAGGTTGACCCAAAACCATTTGTGGTGATATGCCAGTGAGTCTTTGAATATTTTGCGGAATAAAGGTTCTGGGATTAATGAGTCTTTCCCAGGTCTGAACCTCTCCATTTATTAGGGTTTTGATGCCAATTTCTGTAATACGATCACGCTCAAAATGAGACCCGGTAGTTTCTATATCTACAAAAGCGAGTGTTGGATTAGTGTCGTATTGATCTTTCATGAATATCTACAGCTAAAACAAAGAAAGCGTTATTCCTTTGGCGCTAAGAATAAATGGATTTATTTATTCATTATTTTACAAACAGAGCCTGAAATAGTAATTAAGAAATAGAGCGCCATACCAATAACAAAGGTTAAATAGTCGCCGCTACTGAAAAATTGCAATAAGCCCACTATTACTAAACCCAAGGCAAGAATACTAATTATTGATTTAGCAAACATATTGGTTCCCAAAAGTTGAAATGTTAATATTAATCAATCTTAAGACAAAAAATAATTTCATGCTGAGGACGATTCGACTAGCTAAATAAAAAGCCCGAAGCACGGCTATCATTGATGATGAAGACTTACTGTTCTAGTGAGCCCACCAGAAGTTGATCGGGACTAAGGAATGGAATGGTACCCGCTTATCTAGGTCGGTAAATGCCCTGTCTTCACAAAGATAGTGCAGCCCTCTTTACTAAAGGGTTGGTGCTGACTCAGATGAGGACTTCTTATCCATGATCCAGCGGGGTAACGGCCATGCTCATCCTCAAATACCCCCTCTATTACAAAGATCTCTTCTCCTCCGTAATGCCGATGTGGATTAAAGTACGTTTGCGGCGCCCATCGAACTAAAGTAGACCCGCTACCCTGCTGCATGAGTGGCATAACAGTTAGGCCTGGAACCATACCTTGATACCAAAGGGCTGTTTTTGTATCAATTACTTCTCGCTCCACTTGATCTGGGCCAAGATGTCGCAACTTCACAAAGAGGGTACAGCCAGAATCACTAAATGGCGCATGGGCAGAGCCTGGAGGATTCATGATGTAGGTACCCGCAGGATAATTGCCTATTTCATCACTAAATATCCCGTCTAAAACGAATATTTCCTCACCAAATTCATGGGTATGGACTTGAAACTTGGATCCTGGCTGATAGCGAACAATAGTAGTTGCCTTTGCTACCTCATCCCCCAGCCGCTCAAGCATTCGCCTCTCCACCCCTAATTCGGGGCTCTTAATCCACGGTAAATCATGATGGTTCATCACGACCTTCTGACTGTAATCCGCATTGATATTCATTTATTTAGTTTGGCCAGTTAAATAGATGACAAGCATATCAAGCAAATTAAATTTACGCTCAAAAAAATATCAACTCTAGAGTAAGTAATTAAATTATTCGTGGACCCACCAGGACTTGAGCCTGGGACCAAAGGGTTTTCGGGGCCTCACACCCATTACAATATGCAGATGTTGATACAAATCATAAACCTACTTCTACAGGTATTCGTAAGTATTGTCGCCGGAGTCTGTCTTTTGCGTTGCTATATTCAGTGGATTGGCTCTAATCTTGGGGCTGGTCAAATTAAATCTATTGGATCTTACTTATTCCCCCTCACTAATTGGATCATTCTGCCAATTCGCCGGCTTATTCCCAGCCTAGGTCGATTCGATACTGCTAGCTTTCTTGCTGCCTATGTTCTCGTTTTAGGTAAAACAATAATCTTATCTTGGATATTGGGGCTATCGCCTTTATCTTTATTTGCACTGATTTTTACCTCAATTGAGCTTTTGGACTTAACTATTTCGGGTCTCATTGGATTAGTTTTTGCAAGCGTCATTCTCTCTTGGATTAGTGCTGGCTCTCAAATCCAATATCTTATATCTCTTTTAGTCGAACCACTTCTGAATCCCATTAGACGAGTAATACCCAGATTAGGTGCCCTTGATTTATCTCCACTTATCTTATTACTGATTTTGCAACTACTACAGATTGTTTTAAGTAACCTAAAGTAGAGCAATACTAATTCTATAGTTGGTATTGTGATTGCTGATGGTCCGAGGCAGAATCGAGCCCCCGAAATAATGTAGTAGCCTCACATCTTCTTAATTATCCAAGTAAGCTCAATGTAAATGATCTATATCAATACGTAGTCCCGATTAAGAATTAGTGTGGTCATGGGACTCGTTTTACCAAACCATAATCACTAATTATGTGGAATAGCAAAACCGCTTGAACCAAAATATTCGTTTTAGCTAAAAGCTGCGGCCTCTGCAACCATTAATTAAAGAAATGCTCAAAAGACAAAACCCCCACTATTTCTAGTGAGGGTTTTCTTTTCTGGTGGACTACTAATAGCCTATAAATATATTTATATATTACGTTAAGGTAAATTTAAGATTACCTAATTTTTCAATCCGAGTCTCTAATTTATCTCCTGGCTTTAGCCAAACTTGCTTCTCTTTTGGATAGCCGCTGATAACTCCTTCGGGTGTCCCTGTAAAAATAATATCACCAGGCTCGAGAGTAAAAATCTTAGATGTGTAGCTCACAATCTGTGCGCAATTAAATACCATGTCATTGGTATTTGAGGATTGACGAACTTCGCCATTAACGTATTGCTCGATCTTTAACTGATTTGGATTGCCAACCAAATCGGCCGTAAGAATATATGGGCCAATTGGTGCAAATCCGTCATTTGTTTTTCCAATCATCCACTGACTACTACGTTGTTGCAAATCTCGTGCAGTAAAGTCTTGACCGGTCGCATAACCAAATACATAAGATAATGCATCTGCTTCACTCACGTTATAAGCTCTCTTGCCCATCACAATAACTAGCTCAGCTTCGTAATCAAATTTCTCAGCATTCACTTTAGATACAGCGACCACGCCATTATGCGAATTTAATGTGTTATTAAACTTATTAAATAGAATCGGTAGCTTGGGAATAGGGTTATTAGTTTCTTTAGCATGCTTGGCATAATTCAGACCTACGCAAACAATCTTTTCTGGATTAGTGATGGCTGGTGCATATTCAATCTTAGACTCATCAAGAAAAAGATCTGCTCTTCCCTTACTTAAGGCTAATAAAACCAATTTACCTAGCCCCTGATCGCCATTAGTAATTAAGTCATCTGTATTAACGGGTGCCTTCACCTTGAATTGCTTTGCAGCTTTTGCCACCTGTAAGATGCCCTTCTCAGTTTTTACTCCAAGAATATATTGATTGCCATCTTTGTAGTTAAGAATAACCATATTCTTTGCCATTTCAGGATTAGCTATCCTAACTGCACCGGCGCCTGGTCCGGCTGCCACGGCCTGACTTGAAATAAATGGTGTAGCTAATGCAGCGCTACCAGCTAAAGCGGATACCTTTAGAAAATCACGTCTTTGGTTGCTCATAGTCTCTTCCCTTTTCTTTTTAATTATTATTAATATTTTAATAATTTATATTGTGACTATATCTTAGTTTTGTCAACCTAAATATCTCGAATATAGCGCTTAGTGAGAATAAAGATATAACTGAATCCGAACTAACCATAGGGCTAACTTAGAAAATCTTTTGATAAGTCAAGAAGCGTTACTTTAAATATCGCTCAAAAGATAAAACCCCCAGCTATCTCTATCTGGGGGTTTTGCTTTTCTCGTTGACCCACCAGGACTTGAACCTGGGTCTAGGAAAAAATGAACTCTAATACTTTAAAAAATTACTATAGATATCTACAACCTTGTTAGGCTGCTCAAGCATTAATAGATGAGCGGCATTAGAAAATTTATAGGCTTTAGAGTTAGGAAAGTATTTTTTTAAGGGCTCTATTCCGCTAATATTAAAAATACCATCATGCTCGCCCCAAAAAATAATTGTTCTAACCGATTGGGCTGGTAACCGATCTAAGGAGGTGCCATAAAAATTTACTATATCCCAAGTCTGCTGATAGTGGCGATTATTAAGCACATATTCTTTAATTAATTTTAACTTTACCGCCTCATCAATAATAGGTGGCTTTAAAAATAACAAACTCATCTCCAAGTCAAACTGTTCTTTATTAATAGGAATAAAAGGATTTACGCCATCAAAGATGGCATATCGTACTTGCGGACTCCAGCCAATAATTCCCATTGGCGCACCAATGAAAGCCAATGATTTAATTTCATTAGGAAATTCATCGGTAAATAACACTGCAATCGCACCGCCCATTGAGCTACCAGCTATATGAAAATTTCTGCTACTAATTTGTTTCATAAAGTGATGCAAAATTTTTACTTGTGACTCTAAAGCATAGGTCGAAATGGCATAGCCACTGCTGGCTCCATATCCAGGTAAGTCGGGGATAATTACATCAAATCCCTCAATTGCTAAAGCACATCCAACCTCCATCCACTGTTCTTTTTGAGCAAATAAACCATGCAACAAAAGTATGGGCTCACCCTTTCCGCCCTCAAGATAGCTAATGGTGCCCCCATCGATTGCTGCCGTCTTCGGCGCCAATGGGCAAGAAATGCTTGACTTCTGACTATAGGCAAAATTACAAGAAAAAAAGATGGTGAAGCAGATTACATATCTGGCTATGAAATGCATAGATTCTTTCAAATTAAAACTGGATAACTAAAAAATTTATTTCAAAAATGTATTTACGGTTTCTGAAAAGCGACTGTGTTGCTGAAATAAGAATGCATGACCGCCGTCATAATAGGCTAACCAGGAGTACGGAATCTGATTAGCAATTAACTGAGAGTTTTTTGGGATATCAATTACATCGTAGCGACCATCCGTAACTAATACTGGGACTTTGATGTTTTTAAGATCTTTAAAATTACTCTGATTATTGCTCCATAAAGTGGTACGAGCCTGATCTTGACGAATAGTTGTTTCTTTAGAAACCTTAAAGTCATTGGGCATCGTTCCATTTTCAACTGCCAATTTAATGCGGCCCAAAACTTTAGTGGCAGCTAATTTCCCCGCTGCATTATCTGTAAAAACCAAACCTAATTTATCCATCTCAGGAACATTGGGATTATTTAATTTACTTTCCACATCATCGGAAGTAGCTATCTGATTGCTGCCCCCAGGATTGGCCGCAGCTAATATTGCCTTCTCAATCATTTCTGGATGCCGAATTAAAAATTGTTGCGCAATACGAGCCCCCATAGACCACCCAAGAATATTGACCTTCTTTAACCCTAGTGCTCTAGCCAATCCTGCAGCGTCATCAGCCATTTGCTCAATAGTAGTGTTATTTTCTTTCGTATCAGTAGATAAACCTACGCCCCGATTATCAAACACAATAAGCTGGTGATTTTTCGATAGCTCCTCTAAAAGAGCTGGATCCCACAAAGACATAGTGGAAAGAAAGCCATTAATCATTAATAATGGCTGACCCTCTCCACGGATGTAATAAGCTAACTTCACATCCCCAACCTGCATATACTTTACTTCTGCCTTGAATGACTTTTTGTCGCAAGCACTGATCAACAGAGAGCTGAAAAAAATAGCAAAAATCAAAAATAGCGTTTTTATCCACACTGGTTTCGTTGAAACAATACGGCTATAGGTTAAATTCACTTATTTCTCCGGATATCAAATCAGGAATCTTAATTGATCAACCGACTTAATTTTCTGTTTTTTGATTGGGTGGGTTTTTCCTTGTCCTGTTTAATCAATACTACAGCAGGAAGCTAAGTTCATCAGAGGTTTTATCAGTTAGTTGTGGGTCCAACTTCTATCCTACCCCACAAGCCTTGCATAAAGTAACGCTCAAAAGACCAAACTCCCACTATCGCTAGCGAGGGTTTATTTTAGTTGTGGACTCAATAAGACTAGAATCTGTAACCTAAGCCTAGCAATAAGTTATATGCACTAACGTTTGGATTTGAGGAAACAGTCCCCCCACCCGCATCCGTGTAAGTTGATGACAAATTGGGGCTAGCATAAGAATAGTAATTTGCCTCAGCAAAACCATATAATCCTGCGGTGATAAATTGCTTA
>CAILUH010000258.1 GCA_903837335.1 uncultured beta proteobacterium
AAATTGCCTCGCACCATGCTTGCATGCCCTGCAGCAAGCTGGTCTACCACCCCATATTTTAGAATTTGGCGCTGGTAGTGGAAAGCTGGCAGAAACCCTGGTGCAGCAACTGACCCAGCTTGGTGCGCCGCTTGCGCACTATGACATTCTAGAAATTTCCCCTGATCTGGCAAAACGCCAACAAGAGCGCTTAGCAGAAGCCAAAAAACAGCATGCTTGGCATACTGAACTACGGTGGTTACAAGCCATGCCCAAGGCATTTGTTGGCATCATCTTAGCTAATGAAGTTTTAGATGCCTTGCCTTGTGAAGTGATCATGTTGCAACAAGGTCGTTGGTTTTTTCAAGGTGTTGGTATTGTGGGCGAACAGTTGCAATGGTCAACTGGTGGAGAAGTGCCTAAGGAGTGGATTCCCCAGAGCCTACAGAATATCGCTGACTTTCCTGAAGGCTACACCACAGAAATTCATCCCCAATCAAATGACTGGATTAATACTCTCTCCCGCAATTTACAAACTGGCTTATTTTTAAGTTTTGATTATGGTTTTCCGGCCCATGAGTTTTATCACCCGCAGCGTCAAGCAGGTTCGCTCATGACTCACCATCGCCACCAGAGCATGACCGATCCGTTTTATCTACCGGGCTTATGCGACTTAACTAGCCATGTTGAGTGGAGTGGAATTAGTAAAACGGCAATAGATGCTGGCGCAGATGCGCTTTATCTAAATAATCAGGGAAGTTTTCTACTGGAGGCGGGTATTGGCGATTTAGCCCTACAAGCTGGCGATCCAAACAATCCAAAACAATTTTTACCGATTTCTCAAGCACTCCAAAAATTATTATCGGAAGCAGAAATGGGTGAACTTTTTAAAGTCTTTGCTTTTACTAAAAACCTGCGCACCTTATTTCCTTTAGCAGAGGATTTATCAATATTGCCAGGTTTGGGTGGGCGTAATCGCCTCGCTGAATAAGTTAAGGTAAGTTAGCGCAATACGGTTCGACGGCCTTTAAGCGAGCTGCTTCGATGGCAATTCGAATGGCCTCCCCTGGATTTTTCTGGGCATCATCCGACTGAGTATTGGGATTTTGCAGGCTTGTATTCGCCTGTGCGATTTGTGCGGAGTCAACCCCTTGCGCTGCCTCTAATGCTGATCTCAACGGCTCAGGAAGTAAATTCAATTGTTTCAGCAAGTGCAAGAGTGCTTGTGCGCGCTCGGGTTTGCGCCACGCATCGGCACGATTAAACCAAGTCATTACACCTTGTGCGCTAAGCGGACCTGCCAATACTAAATTCCGTAAAGCAGCAAAAAGGAGTGCATAGTCACGAATTCGCTTTGGCATGCGCACCTGTTCGGCCCACTGGGTAATATCGATAGCAGATAAATTACTTAATACGACGGCACAAACATCGGCGGCCTTATCTTCACTCAGCGAAATTAAATTCAGCGCTATTGCTAAGTCTTTAGCGGCCTGCACATCGGCGAGCTGTTCCTCAGTACCGCGAGCCAGTAGGTATGATGCTGCCCCAGTTGTCTGGAATACTTCAAGCATCCGTAAGGGCTGAGTTGCCCCAAAGCCGCGTGATATTTCTTGCCATATACGTTCAGCTGATAAATCTTGTAACTCACCCGAGCGTACAATACTTTGCGCCACCAGCATTGTTTCTGGTGCAATGGCAAAATGCGGTAGTGCTGCTGCAAACCGCGCCAACCGTAATAAGCGCAAGGGATCTTCGGTGAATGCAGGCGACACATGGCGCAAGATGCGGTTTGATAAATCGGCTTGGCCGCCATAAGGATCAATTATGGGCCCGCTTAACTGCCCCGCACTATCGAGCGCTTGCGCCATCGCATTGATTGTTAAATCACGTCGCCCAAGATCTTCCTCCAAGGTGACATCTGGCTCAGCATGAAATATAAAGCCCTGATAACCGCGTCCCGTTTTACGCTCAGTACGCGCTAAGGCATATTCGGCTTGCGTAGTTGGATGGAGAAAAACTGGAAATTCGCTACCTACGGGCCGATAACCTAAAGTAATCATTTCCGCCGGGCTAGACCCCACTACAACATAGTCAATATCATGCACTGGCAAACCCAATAAGGTATCGCGGATTGCACCCCCAACAGCATATATTTTCAAGTCAGCATACTTTCTAAGCGTTTACGAGCAATCCCAAAATCGAGGGTGAGGGCATCGCGACCATTACTTGGCAATACATTAGGTAAGGACATTGAGGCAATATTATCTCGCGACATGAGAGTGGGGCCCGGCCCATATTCAAATGCTAGGGCTTGAAGATAACCGATTGCTGCCGGTAGCGGAATAATCCACCCTGGTGCATCCGCTTTACGGGCGGCAAAACGAACCAGGTCGGCCATCGAGAAAATTTCTGGGCCGACTAAATCGAAAACCTGATGAATGGTCTGTGGGCGCTGTAACGATTGAATAAACGCCGTAGCGACATCATCCACACTTACAGGTTGAAATAAAGCAGTGGCATGGGCCAAGGGAATGACTGGAGAAATTTTAGTTAGCTTGACAAAGAGATTAATAAATTGGTCCTCTGCGCCAAAAATTACGGAGGGTCGAAAGATCGTCCAATCTAAATGACTTTCTTTCACTAATTTTTCACCATCACCTTTACTGCGTTGATACATCGAGGGGCCATTAGAGTCTGCGCCAAGCGCGCTCATATGTAAATAGCGCTTTAACTTCAATGCCTTCATGGCAGAAATGATATTGCGGGGCAAATCGACATGAGCCTGCTTAAAAAATTTACCATAGGGCTGAGCGGGTCGATCGTGCAACATGCCGATTAGGTTAATTACCGCGCCCTGTTCAGTGAGTTGGGCACAAAGCGCATGTATGACTTGAGCTTGATTGACGTCTGCTTGTTGAAGATGAATATTGGGTAATAAGCGAAGATCGCGCGCAGCGGCTAAATGACGGGTTGGCATTAGGACTGAATAGCCTGCAGTTTGTAATTTACGCGCTAGCACACGCCCCACAAAGCCATTACCGCCAATTAATAA
>CAILUH010000259.1 GCA_903837335.1 uncultured beta proteobacterium
CAGGACAAGCAAAAAAGTCGGGTGGTATTCGCTTAATTATTACCGCCGGCGAAGAAATTGGTTGTGAGGGTGCATTTTATATAGCATCGCAACAAAAGGCACTCGATTTTATCGGGCCAGTAGGGTGTTTTATCGTAGCAGAGCCTACCGCTAATGAGCCGTTGATTGGCCATAAGGGCGCATTTTGGCTGCGCGCGCGAGCCGAAGGTAAAACTGCCCATGGTTCAATGCCGGAGCGTGGCGATAATGCTTTTTATAAATTAGCGCGGGGCGCATTAGAGCTGGAACGTTTTGAGTTTGATAATGAGCCTCATCCACTAATGGGACAGGGTACTTTAAACGTTGGCACTGCTAGTGCAGGACTCAATATTAATTCTGTTCCGGATTCAGCCGAAATGACGATTGATATTCGCACAGTCGCTGGGCAAAATCATCGCCATATTTATGGCTGCCTTTGCAAAAGGCTTGGTGCGGATATCAAGCTTGAAACAATGTTAGACATCGAGTCTTTTCATACCCCAGCATCCGATCCATGGGTTCAGCGTGTATTTAAATGCTGCGCGGAAATGAATGGGCAGACACCTTTAGTCAAAACAGTTTCTTACTTTACCGATGCATCTGCATTAAAAATACCCATCGGTGATCCGCCTACGGTAATTTTAGGCCCTGGTCAGCCCGAGATGGCACACCAAACTGATGAGTATTGCTTTACTAGCAAAATAACAGAGGGCACGCTTTTATTTGAAAATTTAATTGGCGATTGGAGTAGATCTTAAGTCTTTTATTAGGCAACTCCGTTATACCCGTTCGATCACTAGTGCAATACCTTGACCGACTCCAATACACATAGTACAAAGTGCATAACGCAGCTTTTTTTCTTCTAGTTCAACTAGGGCAGTTGTAATTAATCGTGCGCCACTCATGCCTAAGGGATGTCCTAAGGCAATAGCACCGCCATTCGGATTAACACGTACATCATCATCAGCCACGCCCAGTTCCCGAAGTACCGCAAGACCTTGAGCGGCAAAAGCCTCGTTTAGTTCGATGACATCCATTTGATCAATCGTTAGCCCTAAGCGTTTAAGTAATTTTTGTGTCGCTGGCGCTGGACCAATACCCATAACGCGTGGTTCTACACCAGCTGTAGCCATGCCAAGAATTTTGGCTCTGGCTTTGAGGCCATATTTTTTCAGCGCCTCTTCACCGGCAAGGAGGAGGGCGCATGCTCCGTCATTTACCCCCGATGCATTGCCTGCGGTCACCGTTCCATCAGGACGAATGATGGGCTTTAGCTTGCCAAGCGCTTCTAATGTTGTCGCGCGGGGATGCTCATCAGCAGAGACAACAATGGGATCACCTTTTTTCTGTGGAATAACAACGGGAGTAATTTCTTTTGCAAGGCGCCCGCTTGCTTGGGAAGCGGCCGCTCTATTTTGACTGCGCAGGGCCATTTGATCTTGATCAGCCCGATTAATTTTAAAGTCGTCCGCTACATTTTCTGCGGTCTCTGGCATTGAATCTACGCCATAGGCTTGCTTCATGCGGGGATTAATTAATCTCCAGCCAATCGTCGTATCTTGAATTGAGTTGGTTCTTGAAAAAGCAGATTCTGCTTTGGGCATTACAAACGGTGCTCTACTCATACTTTCCACACCACCGGCAATCATGAGTTCAGCTTCTCCAGCTGCAATAGCTCTTGCCGCTGTACCAACTGCATCCATGCCTGAGCCACAGAGTCGATTAATCGTTGCGCCAGGAATACTCGGTGATAAACCAGCAAGTAAAGCGCTCATTCTCGCGACGTTACGATTATCTTCACCGGCCTGATTGGCACAACCATAAATGACATCGTCTATGTCATTCCATGGCACCAAAGGATTGCGCTCTACTAAGGCTTTGATAGGAATTGCCCCCAGATCATCGGGCCGCACGCTTGATAAGGAGCCACCATAACGACCAATCGGCGTTCTGATGGCATCGCAGATATAAACGGGAAGGGAGTCTTTTGAGTTCATAAGCTTATATTATTTTTTTATTTTTAAGATCTTGCACTACTTTTTCAGAGTACCCCAAAATATCAACTAGCACCTCGTGATTTGAATCACCTAGCTTTGGGGGTGCACGATCGTACTTTGGAGGAGTGCCTTGGAGTCTAAGTGGACTTGCAATTGTCGAAACTATCGTGCCATCGGCATATGCATTATCAATTTTCATGCTGCGATGAATAACATGCGGGTCTTGAAATACTTGTTGATAATTTTTAATCTGCCCACAGGGCACATCAAATTGCTCTAAAACCGAAATCCATGCCGCCGCTTTTTTCTTGAGCATGGTTTTTGCTAATTCCGGTACAAGTTCAGAGCGCCCAGTAATTCTGCCGGTTACCTTGCTCCAGCGTGTATCTTGCGCTAGATCTGGCCGTTTAATGGCTTCACAATAGCGTTGCCATTGGGTGTCATTGCCTACTGCTACGACGATTTCACCATCTTTGACGGCAAATACTTGATAGGGAACGAGGCTTGCATGGGCATTACCATAGCGAAACGGAACTTTCCCATCGGCAAAAAAACCCGTTACTTGATTGCCGCCAAGAGCAATAATCCCATCGAGAAGTGCCATATCGATATATTGACCTTGGCCTGTTTCATTGCGGCTATTAAGCGCTGCCAGAATGGCAACTGAACTATACATGCCAGTAATTACATCGGCGATAGCAATACCTAATTTTTGTGGACCACCACCCGGTAAAGCATCGCTTTCGCCAGTAATACTCATCATTCCACCAATAGCCTGAAAGACAAAGTCATACCCCGGTTTATGCGCATTAGGGCCATCTTGTCCATAGCCGGTAATAGAGCAATAGACTAAACGGGGATTTATTTTCTTAAGACTGGCGTAATCAAGTCCATAACGTTTCAGGTCACCCAGTTTATAGTTCTCAATCAAGACATCACTTACTCGAACCAGGTCTTCGATTATTTTTTTTCCTTTAAGGGAGGAGATATCGAGGGTAAGGGATTTTTTGCCACGATTAGCAGCAGCAAAATAGCTAGAAATGCGCTGTCCCTGAATGCTTTCTGTTGGATTAATCCAAGGCGGTCCCCAGCCACGGGTGTCATCGCCGCTTCCTGGCCGCTCGACTTTAATAACCTCTGCTCCAAGATCGGCTAAATTTTGGGTGCACCAAGGGCCGGCGAGAATACGCGATAAATCGAGCACCCTAATATGGGATAAGGCGCCAACTGTGGGTTTAAGACGGATTTTTTTTGGCATGAATTAATCGATTTTAATATTGCTATCGGTGATTACCTTCGCCCATTTATTAATTTCATCATCAACATATTTTGCATACTGAGCTTGGTTCATGCTGCCTGCATCTGCGCCTTGTTCGGCAAATTGTTTTTTAACTTGTGGGCTTTGCATAGCAACCAAAACATCATTGGAAATTTTACTTAATAGGTCGGGGGCCATTTTTGGCGGCGCATACATGCCAAACCAAGCCGTTGCTTCAAAGCCTTTGAGACCCGCTTCACTGATGGTGGGCACATCTGGTAATGCAGAAGCGCGGGTGAGGGAGGTAACGCCAAGTGCACGTAACTTACCGGATTTTATATGTTGCAAAACACCCGGTACTGAATCAAACATGACTGAAATTTGATTGCCCAAAAGATCATTTAGAGCCGGGGCAGCACCTTTATAGGGTACATGAACCATATCGATCCCAGCCATTGCATTAAATAGCTCACCCGAAAGATGATTCGCTCCGCCCGTTCCCGCAGAGCCAAACATGACCTTGCCAGGGTTCGTTTTAGCATAAGCAATTAATTCTTTGACAGTTTTTGCTGGAAATGCAGGATTAACAACCAAAACATTAGGTACGTTTGCAACTAAGGCAACTGGCGTAAAGTCTGTGCGAGTGTTGTACTTCAAGTTTTTATATAAATTCGGATTAATGACATGATGAGTCGCTGTCACCATGAGGGTATAGCCATCCGGCGACATCTTTACTAGTTGTTCAGAAAACACCGTACCGCTTGCGCCTGCTTTATTTTCAACCACGACAGATTGCGACCATTTTTTGGTCAATTCATTGGCGAGAATGCGAGCCAAAATATCGGTTGTTCCGCCCGGAGGAAAGGGTACGACAATTTTAACTGGCGCATTGGGGAAATTTTGCGCTAAGGCGCTAGCCCCGACAATTGCGAAACTGAAGCCTAATAACAGGTTTCTTAAAAATATATTTAGTTTGCTCAATTGCCCAGCTCCTTATTGTTAATCTAATATACGTATTTTCGCCGCTTCATTACGACGCGAGGGGAAATTCAACTAAGGCTTCGCCAAGGGCAATTACTTCATTTCGTTGATTATTTACTACGATATCTAGCGAGACCCAATGCCCCTTTTTAGTAGTTTTGATGGCAGTGATGATCGCACTGGGGGTAATTGTGTCACCTGGTTTCACTGGCGATTTCCAGCGCGTCTCTAAACGTCGGTGCATTCCGCCTTGCGGATAAACCCAATCGGTAATCATTTTAGAGATGACGCCAAAATTATTCATGCCATGCATGATGATGCCATCAAATTTAGTTTTACCAAACTGGGTTTGCATATAATTATCATCAAGATGTAATGGATTAAAGTCGAGCGAAGCTTCACAAAACTCACGAATCGATTCTCTGGTTGGATAAAACGGTATACCTTGAATTGTTTCTCCAACACGACATTTTTCTAATGTATTACTCATTCACTTGACCTCATTATTTTTTAATTTGTTCAATAATTTTTTATTGGGGGCGAATAGTCCAGCCGCGGCCAGAACAGATCACGTCGTTATTTTGATTAAAAAAGACGTTGTCATGAATGACAAACAAACGCTCCTTTTTTATAAATTTATCTAGCGCTCTGGCTTCCAGGCGGATAACGTCATTTGGGCGTGCAGGGATGTTGTAGCTCCACGATTGTCCGGCGTTAATGGTTCCTGGGCTTCGCATCCAATCGTCGGCCGGGGTACAAGAAAACATTAAAAGAATGTGAATTGCTGGCGGGGCGATGATGCCTTTGTAAGGCGTGGTCTTTGCATAGGCCTCATCAAAGTAGAGCGGGTGAGTATCGCCAATCACTTTGCAATACTTTTGGATTGCCTCGAGAGTTAGTGTGTAAGGAATGGTTTTTCTAGCTTCACCTGGAATAATGTCATCCCAGCCCTTACGATTTTTTTCATCTTTCCAGAAATCTGTTTCAAAATTAAGATTTGACATTTTTTTATCAATTGAATTTATATAGACCATGCTGAGTGCCAAGCGGACAATAGCAATCGAACAATGGCAATGCTAGGTTGTTTAAATTGGCCTGTCAAGGGATCAAAATTGCGCAGAATATTTTCAGCTTGTTGCGCTGTTAATATTTTTTCCTAATTAATCTCAATGGCTTAGGTATATTCTGCCGAATTCCTCGAAACCTAGTATTTACCCGCTTTTTTCTCCGAATCACCTGTGATATGGTTGAGCAAAATCACCATAGGAGACTGTATGACAAGTAGATTCAATAGCTGGTCTTGGTACCGTTTAGCAGCATTGTTTGCTTTGGTAAGCTGTTTAAGTGGTGTGCTTTCGATTAATTTGGCATTTGCTCAACCCTATCCTAATCGCCAAGTGACTTTAATTGCACCTTACGCTGCTGGTGGGGATAGTGATTTTTCTGGCCGCAATTTAGCGGCAGCTGCAACTAAATTAATGGGCCAACCGTTAATCGTCCAAAACGTGGTGGGTGCTTCTGGCACGATTGGCTCTATGCGCGTGCGCAATGCAGCGCCTGATGGCTACACTTTACTTATTTCGCGCGGAGGTTCACAGGCAATTACGCCTGCCTTAGATACGAAAACGCCCTATAAGTGGAATGACTTTACGATTATTTCTTTATTAGACTTTAATCCTGTTGTCTGTGTGGTTAGACCTGATTCACCCTATAAAAATCTTAAAGAATTATTAGATACGATTCGCACACAACCG
>CAILUH010000260.1 GCA_903837335.1 uncultured beta proteobacterium
GCTAATCAAGATGGTTAAAAATGCAAAGCTGGAGCAGCCAGCACCCTATATGAGCCCACTTTTAGCGGGCATTCTTCTCGGCATGGTTTTATTGGCAACATTTATAGTTACAGGCCATGGATTAGGTGCGACTGGGTTTACTACTAGATTTACGGCATGGATTGGCATGTATATAGCGCCAGTTGCTACAAATGCAAATGACTACCTGGGTGGAATGGTCGAGGAAGGGAAACCATTAAATGCTTGGATCACTTGGCAGGTTATTGGTGTTGCTCTAGGCGCTTTATTATCAGCATTTTTAGCTAAGAGAATTCACATCCAATTAGATGGCAAAAAGTTTCTGGGTGGAGCTAAGCGCCCCATTACTGCTTTATCAGGCGGAATCTTAGCTGGGTTTGGGGCACGTGTTGCTGCTGGTTGTACTAGCGGCCTAGGATTATCTGGCGCTGCTGTTCTTAGTTTAGCTGGGTTTACCTTTCTCGCGACATTCTTTGCAACAGGATTAGTTGTTAGTTGTTTTTTCAAAGAGGGGAAATAAGATGAGCGAAATTATTTCGGGGCTCATTTTGGGCGCAGCATTTGGTTTTGTATTAGAACGCGCTGGATTTGGTAATCCCAATAAATTAACTGGTCAATTTCGTTTGACTGATTGGTCAGTATTTAAGGTGATGTTTACTGCCATTGTCTTTGCAGCAGTAGGACTCTTGATTCTAGAAAAACTAGGTCTAGTAGATGCGGGTAGCTTGTTTGTACCCCCTGCTTTTTTAGGGGCTGCAGCATTGGGTGGAGCTTTAGTAGGCGCAGGCTTTGCAATTGGTGGGTATTGCCCAGGAACCTCAGTGGTAGGTTTAATGTCTGGACGCATTGATGCCGCGATCTTTTTAATTGGCTTATTACTGGGTACCGTACTGTTTGCAGGGATTTATCCAAGTATCGAGTTATTAACAACGCTGGGTGAATTTGCCCAAGGCGATTCATTGCCAGATGCGTTAAATATCTCAGCATTATCAGTTGATGCGGGTATGGTAATTGCCGCAATCGGTTTGTTTATATTGGGCTCTTGGATGGAGAAGAAATCTAAAGGCCCGGTTAGTTCGCAAATTTAATTTATTAAGAGGAAGATATGTCTAAGAAATCTACAGTAGCTGCATTAGCCCTTGCATTAGCTAGTTTGTCTGCAGCGCCATTAGCGCAGTCTGCTAATGCACCAACAGCGCCTACAGGTGCGGAGCAAAAAAATCCCTGTGGACCAAAAAAAGAATCCGCAAATCCTTGCGCCCCTGCAAAGAAAAAAGCAGCTAATCCTTGCGGTCCTGCAAATCCTTGCGCCCCTAAAAAGCGTAAAGCTGCAGAGTAATTTTAAAAATGCTAACTCAATCTAATCTCTGGTTGGCTGCTCAGGAGGTAGCAAGAATTCAATTGAGATACGCTGAATCTGGCCGAACTCTAAATGAAGCTGCTTTATGTGGCGCTAGTGAATTTATTGAGTGGCAGCATTATCCGCGAAATGACTTGGTTGATGAAGTTAGTGGATATGAGTTTTATTACCACGCTCATTCTGCTGATGAAATGCCAGATGAAGAGCATGGACATTTTCATGTAATTAAGCGTGATGAGCAGAGCTTTCATCATCTTATTGGGATAGCATTAAACCAGCGAGGGCTGCCAGTTCGCCTCTTTACTACTAATCAGTGGGTAACTGGAGAAGATATGGCGCAATCAACGCTGGTGATTAAGTCCGTGAGGGAATTTGAGATGCTTGTCAAAGGACGTATGTCTTTAGTAAGTAAATGGATAGACGCTATGATTCAATTATTTGCTACAGAGATTGAAGAACTGATTTTAGAGCGAGACCAAAAGATTACGCAGTTAGTAGCGAAGCAGGGTAATCGAGAGCTTGTGCTGAATTCAAGAGAGCATCATGTACTAACGGAAACTAAGATTGATTTGATGGGTCGACTTTCAAACTATTTATTAGCTGTAAATTCATAAGGAATTAAAGATGAAAAAGATTCAATGGCTTTTAGCCTTCGCTCTTGCAGGTCTAGTGGGCTTGGCCCAAGCAATTTCATTGCCCGGTCCAGTTGTAAGTGCTGACTGGTTGACAAATAATCTCTCGGAAGTTCAGGTAATAGAGGTTAGAACAGATTTGGCCAGTTATCTCAAAAAACCAGAATTCGAAACTGATAAAAAAACAGGTAAGAAATTTTTGGTGGAGGTAGGTGGTCACATTACCAATTCCACCCTATTAGATTTCAAAAAAGTGCGTGTTGAGCGATTAGTTGATGGCAAGAAGATTAAGTTATTGATTCCAGAAAAAGCTGACTTTGAGAAGTTAGTGCAATCTTTAGGCATTAACTCTGATAAACCGATTGTGCTCGTACCCATTGGCCAAGATATGTCTGATATAGATGAGGCCTTAAGAACTTATTGGTCATTCAAAGTTTATGGCGAAGATCGCGTAGCAGTATTGGATGGCGGTATTGCTGGTTGGTTGAGCGAAGGTCGTGAATATACCACTATCAATAATCCAAAGGCCGCTGGCAATTGGTCTGCAAATGCATATCGCAAGGAATTGATTGCAAGTTCTGATGAAGTAGCGGCTGCATCTAAGGGGGGTAGGCCCCAACTTTTAGATGCTCGACAGCCTGCCCAGTATTTAGGCCTTGCTAAACGCCCAGATGTTTTGACGTTTGGCCACATTGCAGGCTCTAAAGAGTTAGCGCCTGAATTGTTAGCTAAACCAAGCAATGGCGCATTGTATTTCTGGCAAAAGAATACCTATGAAGCGTTGATGGCAGCTAATGGCTTAAGCACGCAGAACCCAACAATCTCATATTGCAACACCGGTCATTTAGCTGCTGGCGGGTGGTTTGTAATGTCAGAGTTAGTGGGTAATAAATCGACTAAGTTATATGATGGCTCTTTATATCTTTGGACTCTTGAAGGTCGTCCACTGGTTGGCGTACCACTAAATTAAGAATGCCAGCTGTAAAAGCCAACATTAGCCTAAAAAAGATGCAGTCATCAGCCGACGCCGCTTGTCGCTTGATGAAAGTGCTATCTAATAGAGACCGAATGATGTTGTTATGCCAAATTAGTCAGGGCGAAATGTGTGTTGGAGAGCTTGCAGAATGTCTCGATATTTCTCAACCAACCTTATCCCAGCAATTATCCATCTTGAGAAATGAAAAATTAGCCCAAACCAGAAGAGAAGGAAAGCAAATATATTATTCTCTTTCTAATCCTGCGGCCTTAGATGTGATAAAGGTGCTTTATCAAAATTACTGTAGGCAATAGCTGGGGCCGGCACCCAAACCTACAGCTCAAAAGTGCCAAGGTTTATTGCTAGTGGGTTGCATATAACAGGCAGTGAAAACTGTAGTGGTAAGCATAATCCATTGGTCCCAGGTTCAAGTCCTCTTGGGCCCACCATAAATCACAATACCCACTCTAGGGATGGTATTTTTTTGAGCGTTACTTTAAGTAACGCTTGTGGGGCATAATAATTAACTAATTTTGCTGCAATGATTTACCATAGTAAAACTCTCTTTGGTCGAGGGCCTAAATTGACAGTAGTTCACATGTGCAAGGCAACACAGTAGCAATACTAAGTTTTAAGGGCGTCGCTTACTGCATAAACCATCCGTGACTTACGACAATAGATTGACCCAGTAATAGCATTAGTATTAAATCCTGCCAAGAAAGCAACGAACGGTATCAGACTATTGGCATTAAAACGAAATAATTGCTCTTTTTGTACTGTCCTAGATGTGAGGCAGCTCTGAAAACATACTGATTACAGATATCTTTTGGGATTCTAATGAAAAAGTTATTGGCTCTAGGATTGTTTTATTTAGTTGTTGGGTGCGCCCAGCCCTGCTTAATATCTAATCCCTTAGTCTGCATTAATGAACAAAACCCAAAGGCAAATTTACAATTGGATTTTAATGAATGCACCGCATTGGCAAATCGACTCGATGGCGCTAATCAAACTATGACGATTTGTATGCGCGAACGAGGCTGGCATTATGGAAGGCTTGGAACTGAATAAATTTTACAGCACATGTTTACCTTAAGCTTACCCCGAATATTTAGAGCTATCTTTTTTTCAAGTCAAATTCTAAGCTTCAGCTCTTTTCTTTTTCCTGCAGCTAGTTATGCGATATTGCAAGATGAAATACAAGTGTACGACGATGAAATCAATGCCAAAGGGGAGAGCAGCTTAGAGCTGCATGTGAACAATACGCCCATTGGCATACAGACGCCCTCTTATCC
>CAILUH010000261.1 GCA_903837335.1 uncultured beta proteobacterium
CCAACGACGATATACATAAAGCCAGCGGCAAAGTCTTGTTGATTGCGTATTTTCAAAGTGTGCTCCAAGTTGGTCTAATTACTGACAGACCATTTTTTAATATTGATGAGCGATTGTAAGCCACGCTGATAGCCCTTGCTAGTCGAAAAATCTAGGGTTTGCCCTAATTTAGTGCCAATGCGATAATTATTGTTATGAAAGTCTCCCAAATCCGCCAAGCTTATCTTGATTTCTTTGCCAGCAAAGGGCATCAAATCGTGCCATCTAGTCCGGTGGTTCCGGGCGATGACCCCACCCTACTATTTACCAATGCTGGGATGAATCAGTTTAAGGATGTTTTCTTGGGCTTTGATCAGCGCCCTTATAGTCGGGCAACCACGGCGCAAAAGTGTATTAGGGCGGGGGGTAAGCACAACGATTTAGATAACGTCGGCTACACCGCTCGACACCATACTTTTTTCGAGATGCTCGGTAATTTTTCTTTTGGCGATTACTTTAAGCAAGATGCAATTGAATTTGCCTGGGAATTATTAACTGAAGTATTTAAGTTGCCGAAAGAGAAACTATTCATTACGGTTTACGCAGAAGATCAAGAGGCCTACGATATTTGGCATCAACAAATTGGTGTTCCTGCAGAGCGCATTATCCGCATTGGCGATAATAAGGGCGCGCGTTATGCATCCGATAATTTTTGGATGATGGGCGATACCGGCCCTTGTGGCCCCTGTACGGAAATTTTTTATGACCACGGAGCCCACATTCCTGGCGGACCTCCTGGAAGTCCCGATGAAGATGGTGATCGCTTTATTGAAATTTGGAATAATGTTTTTATGCAATTTAATCGCGATGAAGCGGGTAATATGCATCCTCTGCCTAAGCCAAGTGTTGATACCGGTATGGGTCTGGAACGGATTGCAGCGGTCTTGCAGAAAGTCCATTCCAATTATGAAATTGATTTATTTGCCAACTTATTGCAAGCTGCTAAGGCCGCAGTCGAGGGCGCTGGCGGCCAAAATTGCGATTCCAATAGTCCCTCACTGAAGGTCATTGCTGACCATATTCGCGCTTGTAGTTTTGTCATTGTCGATGGCGTGATTCCCGGCAATGCAGGGCGCGGGTATGTATTGCGACGCATTGCGCGTCGGGCCATTCGCCATGGCTTTAAATTAGGTGCGCGGCAGCCATTTTTATATCAGTTAGTACCTGCATTAGTTGCCGAAATGGGTGATGCTTACCCCGAATTACGTCTTGCCCAAGATAAAGTCAGCGATGTTCTCAAGCAAGAAGAAGAGCGCTTTTTTCAAACGATCGCCAATGGCATGGAAATTTTAGAAGCCGCTTTAGCAAAAAATGCTACCAATATTGATGGCGAAACTGCTTTTCGCTTGCACGATACCTTTGGTTTTCCCTTAGATTTAACTGCCGACATTTGTCGCGAGCGAGGCGTTACTGTCGATGTCGCTGGCTTTGAGTTAGCCATGCAGGCGCAACGCAATCAAGCGCGTGCGGCAGGGCAATTTAAAATGACGCAAGGCTTGACTTACGCTGGTAAGCCAACCGAATTTCATGGGTACGAGCAACTGCAACGTGATAGCAATACCATTACTGCGCTGTATCTTGATGGCGTACCAGTACAGGCTGTCGCCGCTGGTGATAACGCCGTAGTGGTTCTAGACCACACCCCTTTTTATGCCGAGTCGGGCGGTCAAGTTGGCGATCGTGGCGAGTTACGTAATGAGCGTTCCCGTTTTGAAGTTGCCGATACGTTTAAGATTCAAGCCAATGTATTTGGCCATCAAGGTGAGGTCTTAGAGGGACAACTGTGCGTTGGCGATTCATTAAAAGCGCTGGTCGATATTGCGCATCGCCAAGACACCATGCGCAATCACAGCGCTACCCATTTGCTACACAAAGCATTGCGTGAAGTCTTAGGTGATCATGTAATGCAAAAAGGATCTTTGGTCGACGCTAGTAAAACCCGTTTTGACTTTACTCATAATGCGCCTATTAGCCCAACCCAGTTAAGGCAAATTGAAGCGCTCGTGAATCGCGAAATTCTTGCCAATACCGCAACCTCAGCCCAAGTGATGTCACTCGAAGATGCACAAAAAACCGGCGCGATGATGCTTTTTGGTGAAAAATATGGCGCCGAAGTGCGGGTTTTAGAAATTGGCACCTCAAAAGAACTGTGCGGGGGCACCCATGTCAGTCGCACTGGTGATATTGGTAGCTTAAAGGTAACCTCAGAATCTGGGGTGGCTGCTGGTATTCGCAGGGTAGAGGCAGTCACTGGAAATAACGCCTTACATTTTTTACAAGATTTAGAAGATAAGCTAAATGCGGTCGCGCAGGCATTAAAAAGTAATCCGCAAGAGCTAGCAACTCGAGTTACCCAGCTGCAAGATACTTTGCGTCAAACCGAGCGCGAGCTTGAGCGAGTGAACTCAAAATTGGCCGCTAGTCAGGGCGATGAACTTGCGGCGCAGGCAATTGCGGTAAATGGCTTAATGGTATTAGCGTTGCGCCTTGATGGTGCAGATGCGCAGATATTGCGTGAAACCTTAGATGCTTTAAAAGCCAAGCTGAAAACTGCCGCGATCGTTTTAGCTTCTGTGCAAGGGGATAAGGTCAGCTTGATCGCAGGCGTGACAGCCGATAAAATAAGTCATATAAAAGCAGGGGATTTAGTGAATTTTGTGGCCCAGCAGGTGGGCGGAAAAGGCGGCGGTAAAGCCGAAATGGCGATGGCGGGCGGTACAATGCCAAGTGCTTTGCCGGCGGCTTTAGCAAGCGTACAACAATGGATTAGGGAGAAAACTGCAGAAAAAACTGCAGGCTAAATAGCATGAACGAGAATCAAGTCACTTTTAATGAGAGCACCGTCACCGAATTACCGCTTCCCAATCGTGAGGTTGATGCCGTCGGGATGAATTGCCCATTGCCAATCTTGCGCACCAAAAAAGCCTTAGCCGATATGCAGTCCGGTGAAATTCTCAAAATTATCGCTACCGACGCAGGGGCAAAACATGATTTCCCAGCGTTTGCCAAACAAACTGGCAACCAACTGATCGCTACTGAGGTAGTGAACGATACCTTTGTTTTTTACCTCAAGCGCCGCTAATTTTTTTATCGGTTGTGGCTAAGTCAGCAGTTCAGTAAAAAACTTAGCGTTGTTTTAGCGTTGCTTTAAGAACGCGGCAAACTCACTACTGACTTCGGGATGGCGGAGCGCAAAATCTACAGTGGCTTTGAGATAGCCTAATTTACTTCCGCAGTCGTAACGTACGCCTTGATATTCATAGGCATATACGGGTTCTGCTTTTAATAAGGCAGCAATCGCATCGGTCAGTTGTAATTCGCCGCCAGCCCCAGGCTGAAGATTACGAATGTAATTAAAAATAGTAGAAGAGAGTACATAACGACCTACCACGGCTAAATTCGACGGCGCATCTTGCGGTAACGGTTTTTCAACAATGCCCGTTAAGCGATGAACACCTGGGCTAGTAAGAGTGCCAGCCACAATGCCATAAGAACTACTTTGAGCAGGATTAATTTTCTCTACCGCCAAAACAGAGCCTTGATATTGATCATGCACTGCGAGCATTTGCGTCAATACTGCTGGATCGCCAACCAATAAATCATCTGCCAAGATGACAGCAAAGGGCTCATCGCGCACCAATTTTTCGGCGCAAAGTACCGCGTGACCTAAGCCCAATGCTTCAGGTTGACGCACATATACGCAATCAACATGACTGGGTTTCACATTACGCACAATTTCGAGTAAAGCCGTTTTATTTTTAGCCTCCAGCTCGGCTTCAAGTTCATAGGCTTTATCGAAGTGGTCTTCAATGGCGCGTTTACTGCGTCCGGTGACAAAAATCATTTCAGTAATACCGGCAGCTATCGCCTCTTCAACCGCGTATTGAATCAGCGGCTTATCGACAATATTGAGCATTTCTTTAGGACTGGCCTTAGTAGCAGGCAAAAACCGCGTGCCTAAGCCGGCAACTGGAAATACTGCTTTGCTAACGGGTTTTAACTTGGCATTACTCATAAAGTTCGATTCTAAAAAAGATTTAAGATGATTTTAAGCGCTCCAGTTGGGCGGCTAATTTTTCGTGGTTGAGCTCAAAGCCTGCAAGACGCTGTTTTTCTTGTGCGACTACCTCGTCTGGCGCACGGGCAACAAAGCTTTCATTATTCAATTTTTGGCGACATTTATCAATTTCATTGGCAATTCGCACCAATTCTTTGCTAATGCGTATTTGCTCAGCGGCTAAATCGACTTCAATTTTAAGTAGTAATTTAATCTCGCCAACTAAGGCAATAGGAGCACCTGCACCTTCGCGCTCGAGGCTAGCTTCATCAGCAAAGATGCGCACTTCAGATAATTTCGCAAGCGCCATTAAATAGGGGCTCGCTTGGGTTAAAAAAGCTGACGGTCCACAAATCCACAAGGGCACCTTTTGTGCCGGTGAAATTTGCATTTCACCACGGAGATTGCGGCAGGCATCTGTAATAGCCTTGATTTGCGTCATCCACTCTGCACTACCTGCATCAATTTTTTCAGGCTGGCTGATGGGATAGGGCTGTAAAGCAATTGATTGGCTTGCTTGCTGACTCAGTTCTTTGCCAGATTTAGGGGCAACGGTTTGCCAAAGGGTTTCGGTAATAAAAGGAACAAGCGGGTGGGCTAAACGCAAGATAGTTTCAAGGACTCGTAAGAGCGTACGCCGTGTAGCGCGCTGTTGGGCAAGCGTGCCAGTTTGTAACTGAACTTTTGCGAGCTCTAGATACCAATCACAGTATTCATCCCAGACAAATTGATAAATCGCGCTGGCCACATTATCAAAGCGATACATCGCGAAACCTTTGGCAACTTCTGCCTCAGTGGTTTGCAGTTGGGACACAATCCAACGATCAGCCGGTGAAAAATCGAGATAGCCATCGGGACCACATTCATTGTCGCAGGGCGCAAAGCCATTGGCCTCATCATCACCGGGGCAATTCATTAAAACGAAGCGGCTGGCATTCCAGAGTTTGTTACAAAAATTACGATAACCTTCGCAGCGTTTTTGATCAAAATTAATATTGCGGCCTAGCGATGCTAGAGAGGCAAAGGTAAAACGTAAGGCATCCGTACCAAAAGCAGGAATGCCAGCAGGAAATTCTTTATTGGTTTTTTTGGTGATACTTGCCGCTTGTTTCGGATTCATGAGACCAGCAGTACGCTTGTCTACGAGCTGCGCTAATTCAATCCCATCGATGAGGTCGATTGGATCTAAGGTATTCCCTTTTGACTTACTCATTTTTTGGCCTTCAGCATCGCGTACCAAGCCATGCACATAGACCGTATGAAAGGGTACTTGCCCCGTAAAGTGGCACGTCATCATCACCATACGCGCCACCCAAAAGAAAATAATGTCAAAGCCAGTAACTAAGACCGAGGAAGGTAAAAAGTGCTTCAGCTCCGGAGTTGCTTGCGGCCAACCCAATGAACTGAAGGGCACTAGTGCCGAACTAAACCAGGTATCAAGCACATCAGGGTCGCGCTGCAGTGGTCCGGAGTAACCGGCTGCAATGGCTTTGGCTTGCGCATCAGCTGCATTACGGGCTACAAATATTTGCCCGTCAGTGCCATACCAGGCGGGAATTTGGTGGCCCCACCACAGCTGCCTTGAAATACACCAATCTTGAATATTTTCCAGCCATTGCGAATACGTACTGACCCAATTTTCGGGCACCAACTGAATTGCCCCGCTCGTAACGGCATGTAATGCAGCACTGGCCATTGACGTACCAGGTTGATAGAGGTTGTCAGCGCTTGGTTTAGAAACGGCGACAAACCATTGGTCGGTCAGCATCGGTTCAATAATGGTTTGAGTGCGGTCGCCACGGGGCACCATTAAGGTATGTGGTTTTACTTCCGCCATTAAACCTGCGGCTTCTAAGTCGGCAATGATTTGTTTGCGAGCGGCGAAGCGATCCAGGCCTCGGTAGATTTTGGGGGCGTTTTCATTAATCTTGGCATCGAGGGTCAGAATCGAAATGAGGGGTAATTGGTGGCGTTGGGCAACGGCATAGTCATTAAAGTCGTGCGCAGGCGTTACTTTGACAACGCCCGTACCAAAAGCAGGATCAACATAGCTATCAGCAATGATGGGAATGGTTTTATTGCACAAGGGCAAATTCACCATTTGTCCAATCAGATGACGATAACGTTCATCTTCTGGGTTCACCATCACCGCAACGTCGCCCAGTAAAGTTTCTGGCCTTGTTGTCGCGACGATTAATTCGCCCGATCCATCGCTTAATGGGTAGCGAATATGCCAGAGACTGCCTGACTCTTCTTCACTCACAACTTCTAAATCGGAAACAGCAGTACCGAGGACAGGATCCCAATTGACTAAGCGTTTGCCCCGATAAATTAAGCCTTGCTCATGTAAGCGCACAAAGACTTCAACTACGGCAGCCGACATTTTGTCGTCCATGGTGAAATATTCACGTGACCAGTCAATGGATGCACCAAGACGACGAATTTGACGCGTAATGGTTGAGCCAGAAGTATCTTTCCATTCCCAAACTTTTTTTAGAAAAGCCTCGCGACCCAGATCATGGCGTGAGACCTTTTGCGCATCTAGTTGCCGCTCAACCACAATTTGCGTGGCAATGCCAGCATGATCAGTGCCCGGTAGCCAGAGGGTATTACATCCTTGCATGCGGGCATGGCGAATGAGGCTATCCATCATCGTTTGGTTAAACGCATGCCCCATATGCAAAGTGCCCGTGACATTGGGAGGCGGTAGTTGGATGCTGAAGTTGGGTTTCTGGTCGTCTAAAGTAGTTTCTGAAATGCCACGGCGTTCCCATTCAGGGCCCCAATAGGCTTCAATGGGGCCTGGTTCATAGGATTTAGCCAACTCTAAATCAGCGGTGGGGTTGATGGGGCTTGAAGCAGAGGGATTTAAAGGGTTTGGCATAAGAGGCAAATTATAATTGGCCTAATGTACTCTGACTTGCTCGCCAACCTGAATCCTGAACAATGCGAAGCAGTCACACTGCCGCCAAGCGATGAAAAGGGCCGTTCGCGCTCCGCTTTAATTTTGGCGGGCGCCGGTAGCGGCAAGACCCGTGTGCTCACTACGCGCATTGCCTGGCTGATTCAAACGGGTCAAGCTTCACCAATTAGCGTACTTGCAGTAACTTTTACCAATAAAGCAGCCAAAGAAATGATGATTCGCCTTGCGGCGATCTTGCCAATTAACACCCGGGGCATGTGGATCGGTACTTTTCATGGACTGTGTAACCGTTTATTACGCGCCCATCATCGTGATGCGGGTTTGCCATCAACCTTTCAAATACTCGATACCCAAGATCAATTGTCAGCGATTAAGCGACTTTTAAAAGGGCTCAAAGTCGATGATGAAAAATATCCCCCTAAGCAATTGCAATATTTTATTGCCCATGCAAAAGAGCGCGGTATGCGGGCCAAAGATTTACATTCAGATGACGCCTTCCAAGATCGGATGGCCGAGCTTTACGCGGCCTATGATGAGCAATGTCAACGCGAAGGGGTGGTTGATTTTGCCGAATTACTATTACGCAGCTATGAATTATTGCAGCACCACGCACCGATTCGCACGCATTATCAAGAGCGCTTTCGCCATATTTTGATTGATGAGTTTCAAGATACCAATGCGTTGCAATATGCGTGGTTAAAGCTTCTTTCTGGCCATGAAGGGGGTCGTGCTAGCGCCAGTGCAAGTTCGGTTTTTGCGGTTGGCGATGATGACCAAAGTATCTACGCGTTTCGCGGTGCTGATGTAGAAAATATGCGTTTATATGAAAATCAATTTCACCCATTCATGGTGAAGTTAGAACAAAATTATCGCTCCCATGGCAATATTTTAGATGTCGCGAATCACTTAATCGCTAACAACACTGCGCGCTTAGGTAAAAATTTACGCACGGATGCGGGTCATGGGGAGCCAGTGCGGATTTACGAAGCGGCCAGCGATGGTATGGAAGCCGCTTGGCTCATTGACGAAATCAAAGGGCTGATTAATAGCGGCATCAGTCGTAGTGAGATTGCTTTGCTTTACCGTAGCAACGCGCAATCGCGCATTATTGAACATAATTTATTTTCTGCTGGTTTGCCTTACCGAGTTTATGGCGGTTTACGGTTTTTTGAGCGCGCCGAAGTGAAACATGCGCTGGCTTATTTACGCTTACTTGAAAACCCCAATGACGATACGTCATTTTCTCGCGTGGTTAATTTCCCCACACGGGGAATTGGAGCGAGAAGTATTGAGGCGCTTCAAGATGCGGCGCAATTGCAACAATGCTCCTTGTACTCGGCGGCCAGCACACTTGAAGGCAAGGCTGGTGCAGCCTTGGGGGGCTTTGTGCGCCTTGTCGATCACATGCGCGAAGCAACCCGGCACAACACGTTGCCAGAAACAGTCGAGTTTGTAATTCAACATAGCGGTTTAATTCAACACTACTTAAGTGAGCGCGAAGGTCAAGACCGGGTTGAAAACTTACAAGAATTAATTAATGCTGCCACGGCTTTTATTGCCGAAGAGGGTTTTGGGCAGAATGCTAAAGCCGCTTCAATACCAAGTGAGAACGATGCCGGTACTTTAGAGATGTCGCCTTTAGCCGCTTTTTTAGCGCACGCTTCTTTAGAGGCTGGAGACAACCAAGCGCAAGCCGGGCAAGATGCCATTCAACTCATGACCGTCCACTCTGCCAAAGGCTTGGAATTCACGGCAGTTTTTATCACTGGGCTTGAAGAGGGTTTATTCCCTCATGAAAATAGTATTAATGAAAGCAACGGTTTAGAAGAAGAGCGGCGCCTGATGTATGTGGCGATTACGCGCGCTAAAGAACGTTTATATTTGTCGCATACGCAATCACGTATGTTGCATGGTCAAGTGCGTTACAACATGCCGTCACGCTTCTTAGAAGAATTACCAACGGCGTGTTTGAAATGGCTTACTCCCAAAATGAAAGATGCGCGTTGGGGCGGGGGACGAAGTGGCGGGGGTACTTGGAAAAGTGGCTACTCGCACGATAGTGATGACAGTCAGGTATTTGATTACGAAGATAGCCCTGCTGCACGTAAGCCGCGGCTAGCGCACAGTGCTTTAAGTAGCAATATTCCCCGCATGGCTGCACCAGCGCGAGATATTTATCCCTTTCGGGTTGGTCAGCAGGTTTTTCATACCAAGTTTGGTGAGGGGCGTATTACTGCCCTCGAGGGCCTTGAGGCTGATGCGCGTGCACAAATTAATTTCAAGCGGCACGGCGTGAAATGGTTGCAATTGAGTATCGCGAAGTTAGCAGCCATTGATTAATGCGGAATGGCTCAGCACTACCTAATCGATAGTTAAGCGCCAATCTCATCAGGGTTAGTGGTAGCCACGTTATCGGTAAAGCAATTTTTCCAGGTGGCAAACGCAGAGCAATACAGCACTGTCATACAAGCCATTGATATTGGGGCAATGACAAACGAGCCCACTTCGCTCAAATTGAGCGCCTCAAACACGGTGCTGAGCAACAATGGCACCGCCACTAACAGTGCACCCCATATGCATAAATAAATGATAAAGGCACTGCGATTGCGCCAGCATGCAATCCAACTGGAAAAAAGTGCTTGGGTAACCGGCATGTCTTCCCAGCCCACTAG
>CAILUH010000262.1 GCA_903837335.1 uncultured beta proteobacterium
GGCATCAACAATTTCTTTGGTTTCATCTACCGACAAAGTCGTTTGGGTTACATATGCCAATTTAGTATCGGTTGGAAAACTGAGCTTCTCTACATCGCGCAAATTTTCAATTAAAAAGATCCCGGCATTCACTTGGCCCATCGTGCCCTCGACTTCAGGATGACCTGCATGTCCAATCATCAAAACCGTGAAGCCATCTTTACACATCTTGACAACTTCAACATGAACCTTCGACACCAAAGGACAAGTGGCATCATAAATTTTCAAGCCCCGAGCTGCAGCATCTCGGCGTACTTCTTGCGAAACACCGTGTGCACTAAACACCACGATTGCATCCTTAGGCACTTCGGCCAGCTCCTCGACAAAAACGGCGCCTTTCGTGCGCAGTTCTTCGACCACATAAACGTTATGCACAATTTCATGGCGCACATAAATGGGGGCGCCAAAGCGTTGCAAAGCCTCATTAACAATATTGATGGCGCGATCAACCCCGGCACAAAAACCGCGCGGTTGGGCCAAGATAATTTGATCGAGATTGGAATTCATAGCCTAAAGAATAGCAATAATTTGTGCTTCGAAGGTAATAGGCTTTCCTGCCAAGGGATGATTGAAATCAAACCAGGCTCCTTCTGCGTCAATCGACTGCAAGACACCAGCATATTGGGCGCCATTCGGGGCATTAAATTCAACCACATCACCCGCGGTAAATTCAGGCGCATCTGCCTTGGCATTTTTCTGCAATGCTGCCAAAGAAACCCATTGCACTAAATCTTCGTTCCGCATTCCAAAGCTTGCTTCAGGGGGAATAACCGTGGTTTTTTGTTCACCCACTTGAAGTCCGATTAACGCATTTTCAAAACAAGGTGCAAATTGACCCGAACCCAAAAGCAAAGTCGCAGGCCGATCCCCAAAGGTGTTTATAAAACTGTCCCCATTGGGCAATCCCAAACGATAGTTCAGGGTCAAGTAGGAATTGGGCAATACCTGGGTCTTAGTCATTCTGCAATTGTAGCGAGGCCTACCCATAGCGTGCAGGGGGCGATTAAGCAGTGGCCCAAAGCACTCCAACCCCGTGAAAAACTCCGCTTGGAGGGCGCTCGGTCCTTAAGTGATGCTGAACTACTAGCGATTTTTTTACGGGTTGGCGTACGCGGCAAAAGTGCGGTAGACCTAGCTCAGGACTTATTACAGGGGTTTGGTAGTCTCGCCCCGCTATTAACTGCCAGTCTCCAAGAAATTTCCCGTCATCATGGCATTGGCCTCTCAAAATGGTCACAAATACAGGCGGCCTATGAATTGGTGAAGCGGAGTCTGGAAGAAAATATTCAGACGAGCACCGCCCTAACATCGCCACAGCAACTAAAGGCATTTCTACAAACCCAAATTGGGCGGCTACCGCACGAAGTTTTTCTCTGCCTCTACCTAGACTCACAAAACTGCCTGATTGAGTGCCAAGAGCTCTTTCGAGGCTCAATAACGCAAACCGCAGTCTACCCCCGGGAAATTTTAAAAGAGGCTTTAAACCGCAATGCCAGTGCCCTCATCGTCGCCCATAACCATCCTAGCGGCAACCCGTTGCCTAGCGCAGCCGATATTGCCCTGACCGAATCCCTGCATACTGCCTTGCAATTAGTGGATATTCCCCTTCTCGACCACTGCATTGTGAGTCATGGCGGATTTTTCTCTTTTTTTGATTCAGGCTTAATTAATAAAGCCAAAAATGAAAGTGATTGCTAACTTATTAAAGTTATGAGCGGCTGAGCGACGGCTCGCCCGAGATTAAAGCAAGAAGGGACTAGCCCATATAGCCCTTAGCCTGATACAATTTATCCTTTTCGCAATTAAGGAGTCGTGTCATGGCAAAAGTTTGCCAAGTCACTGGGAAAAAGCCGATGGTTGGCAACAATGTTTCCCATGCAAACAATAAAACGAAGCGTCGCTTTTTGCCGAATTTGCAAAATCGTCGCTTTTGGATTGAATCAGAAAACCGCTGGATTAGCTTACGCTTGACCACTGCTGGTTTGCGCTTAATCGACAAGAACGGCATTGATGCTGTACTCGTTGATTTACGTGCACGTGGCCAAATTTAAGGGAGTTCAAAATGGCTAAAGGCGGTAGAGAGAAAATTAAGTTGGAGTCTTCAGCTGGTACTGGACACTTTTACACCACCACTAAAAATAAACGCACAAAACCTGAAAAATTAGAGATCTCGAAGTTTGATCCTACTATTCGTAAGCATGTGCCTTATAAAGAAACCAAACTCAAGTAATTTAGTTCAAATATAAAAAACCCGCTCAGTTCACTGCGCGGGTTTTTTTATGGGTATTACCTGAATCTATTTACTTAAGCATAGCGACGTAAACGCAAAGAGAACTCACGCAAGCTGGTTAGACCACTAGCTTCTGCTTGATGACACCAAGCGCGCAATTGCACAAGCAATTGTTCACCCGTCGAATTGGAGCGCTGCCAAATCGCTTGTAAGTCGCGCCGCATTTCAATCATGATACGTAATTGCGCATTGGTTGCCATGAGCTCTTCCAATTTATTTTTTTCTGCCGCACTAAGACGACCCTCGTCTTTGCCCACCCAGCTACGAGCATCTTTTAAGTGTGCAGCAACAATATGCATTTGCTCCATCTCATGACTAAAGAACCGCCGCAAGGTCTTGCTATAACGGGCCATTACCTCGTACCGATTCGCAATAATGGCTTCTAGCGTATCTTGGTCGGCAGGTCGAACCGGCACCAGCAAAGGCTTTGGCGGTACTTTTTTTACTGTCGCCAGACCTACTGCACTGAGCATCTGAATATAAAGCCAGCCAATATCAAACTCGTACCATTTATTAGAAAGCTTCGCACTTGAAGCAAAGGTATGGTGATTGTTATGCAATTCTTCTCCACCAATTAAAATTCCCCACGGGACAATATTGGTTGAAGCATCCTCACAATCAAAATTTCGGTAGCCCCAAAAATGGCCAATGCCATTAATTACGCCTGCGGCAGTAATGGGAATCCACAGCATTTGCACAGCCCAAACAGTCGCTCCAATGGCGCCAAATAAAAATATATCGATGATCAGCATGAGGCCAACGCCCTGCCAAGAAAATTTCGAGTAAAGATTTTTTTCGAGCCAGTCATCGGGAGTGCCGTGCCCATACTTGCTTAAGGTTTCGGGCTTATTCGCTTCTACTTTGTAAAGTTCTACCCCGCGCAAGAGCACGGTTTGGATGCCCTCAATTTGAGGGCTGTGCGGGTCTTCAGGAGATTCACATTTAGCGTGATGTTTGCGATGCACAGCAGCCCACTCTTTAGTAACCATCCCCGTTGTTAACCACAACCAAAGGCGAAAGAAATGCGCTACCACCGGATGTAAATCGAGCGCCCGATGCGCCTGACACCGATGCAAATAAATGGTGACACCAGCAATGGTGATATGAGTAACGATTAAGGTAAAGAGAACAATTTGCCACCAAGTCCAATTTAAATAGCCATGGGCAAGACCAGCGAGTAAATTATCAGAAAAATCGAGTAAAAAGCGAGAGTTCAAGCGTATATCCTTGGTTTATATAGTAATTACCCTAATTTTACGCCTTGCGCCTAAAAACAGCAGCAAAGAATCCATCGGTACCGTGCAAATGAGGCCAAAGCTGCCACCAGGGGTTGTCTGGACTAGTTCCCAGGGGTCTTTCCCCATCCATAAAGTGGTCTTTTAGGGCTTCAGCAGCTGGAATAACCTCAAATTCTGGATGTTTAGCCAAAAAATCTTCAGCAATGGCTTGATTTTCAGCGGGCAACAAACTGCAAGTACCATAAACCAGGCGTCCCCCTGGTTTTAATAAGCGACTAGCCGAAGCCAAAATACTGGCTTGCTTAGCATTTAATTCAGCAACACCAGTTAAGCTTTGGCGCCACTTTAAATCGGGATTGCGGCGCAGGGTACCAATGCCGCTACAGGGTGAATCAACTAAAACACGGTCAATTTTGCCGGCGAGGCGCTTAATCTTGGCATCGTTTTCACTATCAATCCACACGGGATGAACATTAGATAAACCGCTACGCGCTAAGCGAGGCTTTAAATTCGTGAGCCGTCGTTGTGAAGTATCAAACGCATAAAGGCGTCCAGTTGAACGCATGATCGCACCAAGCGCGAGCGTTTTACCACCCGCGCCAGCACAAAAATCAACCACCATTTCACCACGTTTGGGAGCAAGTAAATAGCACAGTAATTGGCTGCCTTCATCCTGTACTTCCAAGTGACCAGCTTTAAACCAAGTTGAGTTTTGCAAAGCGGGCTTACCTTTAATCCGCAAGCCATCCGGTGCGAATGGAGTGGGCTCGGCTAAATACCGTCCGCCCAGCGCATTCATTTCAGCCAATAACTTGTCACGCGTCGTTTTCATCGTATTCGCCCGCAAATCTAAAGGCGCGGGTTTCATGAGCGCTTGGGCTAAAGCTTCACGCTGTTCTATGCCAGGCGACGTAGCAAAAGCCTGCCACAACCAGTCGGGTAAATTATTACGTACCATCGGTGCCAGCGTGCCGTGATCGAGCTGTGCATAACGTAATAGCCACTCATATTCGCCAGGCTGAAGCACAAAAGCTAAATCGGCTAAGGCACTTTCCGCGCGGTTAGCGGAGCCTAAGCCGCCTTCAGAAAGCGCTGACATCATGCCCAATAAGGCTAAGCGTCGCGCTAATGATCCACTACCGCTAGCAGCAAATTGCGCCATTTCATTTTTACGCCGCAACACTGCAAAAGCACTTTCAGCAATTAAAGCGCGGTCGCGATTTCCCAAGCGAGGTTCAGCGCGAAAATAACGACTCACTAAACGGTCGGCTGCCTCATCAAATTTTAGAAGCTCAGGTAGTAGTCGCTCTAAATGTAGGGCGTGCTGGGGCAGCGCTTTAGCATGTGAAAAATTCTTTTGTCCTACGGGGGCTGCGGCGGTCTTGGCATCTTTACGTTTAGCTCGATTAGAGCGCGCATAAGATCCTGAATTATTCCAATCGGCCTTCACAAAGTGCCGCTGGCAAAAAATTGGGTTTCAGGGGGGTTTAGTTTCACTTTATTACCTTCTATGCGCAAACGGTCATCAATGAACCATTTTACGGCCCGCGGATAAATCTGATGCTCTAAGCGCAAAACCCGAGCCGCTAACTGTGCCTCATTCTCGCCATCCAACACAGTTAACTCTGCTTGAGAAATGATTGGGCCTTCGTCAACGCCTGTGGTCACAAAATGGACTGTGGCTCCATGCTTGGAAGCCCCTGCGTCAAGCGCCCGTTGATGCGTATGCAGGCCAGCAAAGCTGGGTAACAAAGAGGGATGGATATTCATTAAACGTCCCTCATACTGATGAATAAAACCGGCGGTAAGAATCCGCATAAAGCCTGCCAAAACGACTAAATTTGGCTTTAATTTATCAATTGTCGCGATTAATGCAGCATCAAAAGCCTCCCGACTGACAAAATCACGGTGATCAATAATAAATGTGGGAATGCCGACCTCGCGAGCAAAATCAAGGCCTTTGGCTTGCGGATGGTTGGCTATCACCCCCGCAAAATGGGCTGGCCAAGCCTCTTTTTGAGCCATTTTGACAATGGCTTCAAAATTAGAACCCCGACCAGAAATTAAGCTAACAATTGATTTCATGAGCACCAATATAATTCAAGGTTACCTTGAAAGCGACTAGTGAACGTATTCCGTGGCTCAACCCAGTTTTCCGCAGGCCCTCCTTGCGCCCTTACCATTGGTAATTTTGATGGCGTGCATCGGGGTCATCATGCCTTATTGAGCGAACTAGTACAAGGTGCCAAGGCCCGCAAGCTGACCTCCTGCGTGATGACCTTTGAACCGCATCCCAAAGAATTATTTGCACCGGCAAAAGCGCCACCACGCATTTTAAATTTACGCGATAAATTAGAGGCATTCGCGGCAATTGGCATCGAACGGGTCGTGGTCGAGCATTTCAACTCCGCTTTTGCAGCCTTGACGCCCGATCAATTCGTTAAGCAGATTTTGGTTGAACGTTTACGAACGCGCTGGATCTTAATTGGTGATGATTTTTGTTATGGCGCCAAACGCGCAGGAAATTTTGCTAGTCTCAAAATTGCGGGGGAGCGTGATGGATTTGAAGTGTCTGCAATGCCCACGATTGCCGATAAGCAGGTGCGCATTTCGAGTTCAGCCCTGCGTGCGGCAATTGCGCAGGGCGATTTACAACAGGCGAATAATTTACTCGGTCGGCCCTACTGTATTTCTGGGCATGTTTTGTATGGACGCCAGTTAGGTCGCACCTTAGGTTTTCCGACTTTGAATATTGCAGTCGCCAATCATTTGCATCGGCGTCAAGCAGCAGCAAGTGGTATCTTCGTCGTACAAGTTCATGGCTTAGGGCCACTGCCCTTGCCAGGCGTAGCCAGCTTGGGCATTCGCCCAACGGTAGAAGATGCTGGGCGCGTGCTCTTAGAAACACACGTCTTTGATTTCAAGGAAAATGTCTATGGCCGTATTGTTAAAGTTGAGCTCCTTGAAAAAATTCGTGATGAAGCTAAATACCCTGATTTATCCGCCTTGCAATTAGCAATTGAAGCTGATGCAACGCATGCACGCCATTATTTTCTGAAAAAAGTCTATGTCTGAAAAATCTTCTGCCTACCCTGTTAATTTACTAGAAACTGCATTTCCGATGCGCGGTGATTTGCCTAAACGTGAACCGCAATGGGTGACGCAATGGCAAAAAAATAAGCTCTATGAAGCCATTCGCCACGCGCATGCTGGACAGCCTTTATTTATTTTGCATGATGGTCCCCCATACGCTAATGGCGATATCCATATTGGCCACGCCGTCAATAAAATTTTAAAAGATATGATCGTTAAATCGCGTTGGCTCATGGGCTTTGATGCTGCTTATGTACCCGGCTGGGATTGTCATGGCATGCCAATTGAAATTCAAATTGAAAAAAAGTTTGGTAAAAATTTACCGGTAGCAGAAGTACAAGCGAAAGCGCGCGAATATGCCAGCGTGCAAATTGCCAAACAAAAAATTGATTTTGAACGCTTAGGGGTATTGGGTGATTGGAATAATCCCTACCTCACCATGGACTACCAAAATGAGGCTGATGAAATACGGGCCTTGGCGGCAATCTGGCAAAAAGGCTATGTCTATCGCGGATTAAAACCGGTTAATTGGTGCTTTGACTGTGGCTCTGCTTTAGCTGAGGCCGAAGTGGAGTACCAAGATAAAACCGATCCGGCAGTTGATGTTGGCTTCCCCTTTGATGATGCGCAGCTACCCCAGTTAGCTAAAGTCTTTGGTTTACCAGCGCTTCCTAAAAAATTCGGTATGGCCGTAATCTGGACTACAACCCCTTGGAC
>CAILUH010000263.1 GCA_903837335.1 uncultured beta proteobacterium
AGCAGCCGGCTTATTATCAAAAACAAAACGTTGACCCGTATTCGTTGTCACTTGTTCGAACAAAATACGCGTAATTACATCACTAGCACTGCCTGCTGAAAAAGGAATAATAAAATTGATTGGTTTAGCCGTATTTTGTGCGTCAGCATGAAAGCTAAAAAATAACAACAGCGCGGCTAATAGATTTCTTACATTCTTCATTAATTCACTACTCCTGTTTTAGTCCCAAAGCGTTCAATCATGACTTCTTCCAGCTTCAATTTATCGGCAGTTAAAGCGCCGCCACCGCGAGTACGGTAGGCTTGCCCTAGGTGTGCTGCTTTTGGGGTATTGCCAGCACTCAGTGACTTTACCTCACCCAAAAGTAGTTTACGGAAGCGCACAATGCCAACATCAGTAGGGGTTAAGTGTTCTTTAGTGCGGTCAAGAATATAGCCTTGGCTTTCTTGTGCCATTTGATCTTGTTCTGCAATGCCACGTATGCCAGTAAAAGATTCCGTGCGTTGCTCTTCGCGACTTAATAAATAATTGTTACTTCGATTTCTTAAGGGCAAGTAGCCGGGCCCTAGGGCAGCAAATTGTCCGTATCCACCTTGGTCAAAACGGGCTCGCTCCTCTGCAGTAATAGCCCGGTCGGGATGCCAGGCATAGACATACATCCAGCAGGCTTCATCGGTGATCGGTGTCCAGCTATAGCCATAATAAATTTCATTCGGCATTGAAGATGGGGTGATTGAATGATTGGGCAATAAATATTGCGTTAAGCGCCAATAGTGTTCATCCGTATCGGCATGGCGGGCGCCACCGATAACAAAGCCAACCTCATGGTCAACAAAAGTAAAGCGCGGCGTCGGGTCATTGCGTAGCCAACGTAAGCGCTTCACATCAGCAGCGACATCAGGATTGTCATCATTGATTTGGGACGGGGCGGGCATGTGTAAGAAAGAAAAATGCGCTGTATCGAGCGCACCCTCCATCGAGTGAGCCCAATTGCACTCGATTAAGCGCTTAGTTACATAACGATTTTCTGGTGGCACTAAGCCAACTTCTAATTGTGGGACAAGTGCGGGCATGGATTCTGCTGGGCCCATATAGGCCCAAACCATATCGGCAAATTCTTGGGTTGGATAGGCTTTAATTTGAATCGTGTCATGGTAGGACGCACCTGGAGGTACATTTGGCATCTCGATGCACTTACCTTCGATGTCATATTTCCAGCCGTGATAAATACAGCGGATACCGCACTCTTCATTGCGACCAAAAAAGAGATCGGCACCGCGATGAGCACAGTAACGATCAATTAAACCTACTTTGCCAGCCGAGTTACGAAATAACAGTAACTCTTCGCCCATTACGGTAACCCGAATTGGGGGGCAATCAGGCAGAGGTATTTCTTCGCTTAAAGCAACGGGCTGCCAGAAGCACCGAAAATATTCCCCCAGAGGCGTATTTTCATTGGTGCGAACCAATAATTCATTGTCAGCAGCAGAAAGCATGGATGTCTCATTACCTTATTTGAATAAACAGCTTTTTCATATTCTAACGAGCTTCTGAGCGGGGTAACGTTTTCGCTGCAAAAGACTCAGTTACGCGGCCCTTGGAGGGGAGGTGTAATAAAATAGTGATATGCCTCAATTTATCTTTGAAACCACGCCAAAAATCATTTGTGAGCAGGGTGCCGCAAAGCGTCTTGGTGAAATAGCTCG
>CAILUH010000264.1 GCA_903837335.1 uncultured beta proteobacterium
CGCAGCTGGCGCTGAGCAAGCCAGTAACGCATGCCAAAGCTGAGAAAAAAGGCAATCAAGAAGATAATTGTGAAGGTCATGAGATGATTATAGTTATGAGTGAAAAAACTGCCTTAAGCACTGCTAGCGAGTCATTAATTTGGGTTGATATGGAAATGTCAGGTCTTAAGCCTGATAGTGACCGAATTCTGGAAATTGCCCTTGTTATTACCGATGCGAACTTGAATCTACTGGCTACTGCACCCGTTTATGTCGTCCATCAAAGCGATGCGGTTTTAGACGGCATGGACTCCTGGAATACCGGCACACACAGTAAATCAGGCTTAATTGATAAAGTGAAGGCCTCGACTTTTGATGAAGTCATGGTTGAGCAGGCTGCCATCGATTTTCTTAAGCAATACCTGAAAGCAGGCGTTTCTCCAATGTGTGGCAATTCAATTTGTCAGGACCGCCGTTTTATGGCGCGCTATATGCCTAAGCTTGAAGCTTTTTTTCATTATCGCAATGTGGATGTGTCAACTATTAAAGAATTGGCCAAACGTTGGCAACCCAATTTAATGAAAGGCTTTGCGAAGCAGCAAGCCCATACGGCTTTAGCCGATATTTTAGAATCGATTGAAGAATTAAAGTATTACCGCGAAAAATTCTTTATTGCCCCGCATTAGCAAGCTATCGCAATAGCAGGGCAGCAGCGCGGCAACCGCTATTTTTTTAGCGCACTTTTCGGTCGAAAAGCTTTCACTACCGTTTCATTGGTTTCCATATAGGGTCCACCAATGAGGTCGATGCAATAAGGCACGGCGGCAAAAATACCTGGGACAAGTACTTTGCCCTCAGCATCCTTAAGGCCTTCCAGCGTTTCTTTGATTGACTTTGGTTGCCCGGGTAAATTAATAATTAATGCCGCGTGCTCATCAATTTCTCGCAGGACAGCAAGCTGCCGCGAAAGAATAGCGGTAGGAACAAAATGCAAGCTAATTTGCCGCATTTGCTCTCCAAATCCAGACATTATTTTTGTGCCCGCTTCTAAAGTTGCTTCCGGCGTAATATCTCGCCGAGATGGTCCAGTACCCCCTGTAGTGAGCACTAAGTCACAAGCATATTCATCAACTAACTCAATTAAGGTTACGGTAATCAACTCTTGGGTATCGGGAATAAGGCGTTCGATAAAAACATGGGGCGAGAGCAGGGCACTATCAAGCCAAGCACGCAAGGCAGGGATACCTTCATCGGTATATACCCCTTGGCTGGCACGGTCGGAAATCGAGACCAAGCCAATCTTGAGTTCATTTGGCGAGCTGCGTCGCCAAGCTTCGGTGTGCTTCATTACGCTATTCTAGCTATTATTAGGGTATGTTTACATATACATCTGAGCAATTTCAATTAATTGTGCAATTTATGCTGGCAGAAGCCAGTCGTTTGGGGGCCAGTGATGCGGTGGCAGAGATCTCAGAGGGCCACGGCTTAGCTGTCACGACCCGTAAAGGTGAAATTGAGACAATTGAGCAAAGTCTCGACAAACAAGTGGGCGTAAGCCTGTATTTGGGGCAACGCCGCGGAAATGCGAGCACTAGCGACTTTTCACCAAGCTCACTCAGGGCTACCGTTGAAGCTGCTTTTCATATTGCCCAACATACCGCCGAAGATGATTGCGCAGGTTTGCCTGAATATGATTTGCTCGAAAAAAATCCACTCAATCTCGATTTATTTCATCCTTGGGAGATTGAAGCCATTGATGCAATTGAAATAGCACGCGCAGCTGAAGCAGCAGCGTTTGCAGTGAGCCCGCAAATTCAAAATAGTGATGGTGCTTCAGTATCAACGCATCAAGGCCATTTTATTTTGGCTAGTAGCCAAGGATTTTTAGGTGGCTA
>CAILUH010000265.1 GCA_903837335.1 uncultured beta proteobacterium
CATGATATTCATGCACTTATTTTAGGCCGCGCCCAAACAGGCATTCAAGCCTTTAATTAAGTTTGCTTTAAGGCCAGTACCTGATCAGCCAAGGCACTAAAAGCTAACGAGCTCAGCGCTGCTAACCGCAGCTGATGCTTGGAGCCGTAATGCGTAAAGTTCCGCTCAATCGATTGCTGATAGGCGGAATCATAATGCTGAACTAATAAGGCATTTACTAGCCAAGTAAATTCCCCTGCCTGAGCGGCAGCGCACCATTCCTCAATTCTGACTCTGCCATAACGCGCAGTCAAACTGATCAGCTTCGCCTCTAAAGTCGGCACATCAATTAAAAAATGCTGGTATTGATCCATTAACCATTGCACACGTAATTCAATCGCGGCTTCGATTTCAATGCAACTCCCTTCCCGAATTCGCGCCATTAAAAGGTCGGGGATATGCAAGCCCCCTACTTTCTTACTTTCCGATTCAACATACACTGGCTTAGTGGAGTCGAATAAACGCAAGGTATTCCACAGCGCAGTTTCAAAGCTTTTTTGACTCGGTTGCTCGGCTACGGGGTGATGACCTAAGACTGAGCCCCGATGCATCGCTAAGCCCTCTAAGTCAAGAACTTGCGCCTGACGTCTCTGTAATTCTGCTAGCAGACGGGTTTTGCCGGTACCCGTCATACCGCAGATAACGACAAAAGAAAACTGGCCAGCAAACACATTGAGGTCGCTAATGACATGACGCCTGAAAGCCTGGTATCCACCGACTAACTGATCGGCCTTCCAGCCAATGCGCTGCAGAATCAGGGTAAATGCCCCGCTTCGTTCACCGCCGCGCCAACAGTAAATAAGGGGGCGCCAAGTATAGGGAAAGGCTAAAAAATGGTTTTCTAAGTGCGCTGCAATATTCCGCGCTACCAAAGCTGCACCAATTTTTTTTGCGACAAAAGCGGAGTCATTTTTATAAATTGTGCCAATTCGTGCGCGCTCCTCGTTATTTAAAACCGGGTAATTAATCGCGCCGGGAATATGATCGAGGGCAAATTCAGCTGGAGAACGTGTGTCAATGATGGCATCGTATTGAGAAAAATCAACCATCTGCTCCGGCAATAATTTAGACACGCGCTGGGGATATTGTTATTGCAATATTTTTAAAATATGCTCGGGCCAAGGACGGGATTTATTCGTCGCTAAATCGACCCATACCATCGTCGCACCTCCGGCCGCACAAATCGTTTCTGGCGCAGTCGCTAAGGCAATGGTGTTATACAAATCAATACTAGATTTCCCAATATTCCCAATAAAGGTCTGCACAATCAATGTGCCAGGAAAGGATAACTGTACATAAAAATTACAGAAACCATTTACCATCAACAAGGCTTCCTTATCAACCATATTGGTAAAACCTAAAGATACGATCCAGTCAATACGGGATTGCTCCATATAACGAAAATAAAGGGTGTTATTCACGTGTTGAAAGGCGTCCATATCGCCCCAGCGAATGTCCATCGTTGATTCATGCACAAAACGCTTGTTCTCTGGTATTTCAATTCTCATAAAGTCCTTTAAATACAGTCGATTTAAGCGAGATGTAGGCTTAAATCACGCTCAAAACGGGGTCGATCGGCATTGCGTAAAAAAAGTCCAATGGGCTTTTTTTCATTGCCGTAACGTAAAGCCAATTGATTGGGATCATTATGCAGATGAATTAATTGTACCCAGCGTGCATTCCATTGACATCGACTCACTTGGCCGCCCCAACTCTTTTCATAAATGAGTTGGTCGCCATCAACTGAAATTTTTTCATAATCGAGTGCATGACGCGCATAAACCAGTAAAGCAATTGCCACGATCATTAATTCAAGCAAAGTAAAACAAATAATGATCCAGACCCCTTGTAATAAAAAATAGGTGCCTACCAATAATGAAAAGCCAGCCAAAGAAAGATAAAAATAGCTAAGCTGTCGTGGCGTAAATGAACAGTTACGCCTCATGAACCAAGTACGCATTTTATGATTTCGGCGGCTGCAAGCCGATTGCACTAGCGGTTTGATCCATCCATTTAGCCAATTGCAGATCAAGTAGCGTTAACCCGCCTGCACTATGCGTTGACAGCACGACCTCAACCCGATTCCAAACATTCAACCACTCGGGATGATGATCAATTTGTTCAGCATACACGGCGCAACCTTGCATAAAGCGAAATGCGGCTTCAAAATTAGCAAATAAAAATGTCCGGCTCATTGCATCCCGTTGTTGCTGAATTTTCCAAGCAGGATAATTGCTGGCAATGGCATTACGCTCTTCGGTATTTAACAAGCGGGGCATATTTAACTACGCTCTTGATTGAGATGCACCGCCATTTGATATAGATTGGTCGAGCGAGCGCCTGAGCGACAAAAGGCCAAAATAGGTTCTGGCATTGTTTTTAACAAGCGCGCCATTTCTTCTACTTGCTCAAGCGTGATAGCGCCACTAACAACGGGTAAAAAAGCATAATTCAAGCCGAGTTTTAAAGCTTCAGCCTGAATCGAATCATGGGGAGGTTGTTCTGGCCCCTCCTCATAATCTGGGCGGTTATTGATTACGCTTTTATAGCCTTGGGCGGCAATTTCAACTAAATCAGCTGGGGTAATTTGTCCGGCTGTACCAAATAATGCATTATGACAAGCAATTCCAATACTCATTTCAACCTCTTAAAAAGCATTCAATGTGATTAATGTAGACGGTTTTTAATTTGGCTGCCTAACTGCTGATAAATCAGCATGCCGATCAACATCATGCAGGTAAAAACCAAGGCTTTTGCATGTCCAGACCCTAGGGCGACAATTGCCGGCCCTGGACAAAATCCAGCAATCCCCCAACCGATGCCAAATAATAGGCTGCCAATCACTAAATGGCGGTCGATGGGGCTACTTTTTGGCAATTCAACGAGCTCACCAAACCAGGTTTCAGTGCGTTTACGGGCAAGATAAAAAGCAGCCAAGCTAACTAAAATAGCGCCGAACATGACAAAAATTAGACTGGGGTCCCAATTGCCAGCAAGATCGAGAAACTGCAAAATTTTCTGCGGATTGGTCATCCCAGAAATAATGAGGCCTAAACCAAAAATAACGCCAATGGCAAATTGACTAAGCAGGGCAAAAGTACGTTTCATCATTGGCCTCCAAAAGGCGTCTTAAAAAACATGGCGCAGCAAAAAAACCGTGATGAACCCAGCGCCCATAAAAGTTACGGTTGCCACTAGCGATCGGAAAGAAAGTCGCGAAAGTCCGCAAATACCATGACCACTTGTACAACCAGAGCCATAGCTGGCTCCAAAACCCACCAAAAGTCCGGCAACAATTAATGCACCCCAACCTGCATCAATAATCTGAATGGCTTGCAAGTCAAAAAATAAGCCGACCCACAAAGGGCTAGACAATAAACCCAGCGTGAAACTGAGCCGCCATAACCAATCTCCTGCCTGCGGTTTGGTAAGGCCACCAATAATTCCGCTAACGCCTAAAATTCGACCATGTAAATGAATATAGAGCGCTACAGCTAGGCCCAAAATAATGCCGCCTAATAATGCCGGAATGGGTGTAAAAGCAGTCCAATCAATATGCATAGCTCGCCCTGCCTTTTAATGTAGCTGACGTTCAAGACGCCATTGCAAATACCATAACCCCAAACACGCCCCACCAATAAATCCCGGTAAGGCTAAAAATGCGCTTAGTGCTAAGGTAGATACCCCACTTAAACCTTGACCAATCGTACATCCCAGGGCGGTAACTCCGCCAAAACCCATCAAGGCAGCACCCAACAAATGATTGCCAGTATCTTCAACGCCATGAAACGTTTCCCAACGAAATGTTTTAGTCAGAATGGCGCTTAAAAAGGCACCAATAATCATGCCGCCAACCGCCACAATTCCGAGGGTTAAGACTTTCGAGGTATCACTAAATAAAATTAACCAGTCGAGGGTGTAGGCATACGGGGCTACAAAGGAAAGGCTTTCCATCCGCCCAGAATTGGTAACTAAAAATACTTCCTCAAGGGTCTTGGGGTCTTCGGCAATAAAGCCAAGATAACCAGAAACCCACCAAATAGCAATAATTGCTAAGCCTACTCCAGCACCTGCTAATAAATTATCGAGTTGCCAAAACGATTTTTTCAACAACGCAAAGAGAATAAATGCGCCACCAATGAGCAAGCCCAAAATGAGCTGCAAATGGGCTTTAGCAATACTAGTTTGCGCTGCAAGAATGCTAGGCAGATCTTGTGTGGTGCTCAATGGCAAAACCAACGTGTCAATCGTATTGACGCGCAAAACCGCTAAGAACCCTTTTAAGGTC
>CAILUH010000266.1 GCA_903837335.1 uncultured beta proteobacterium
CTAAAAAATCATCTCTAAACGCGACTGGTATGCGCTTAAACACAACATCTTTGCCTTGGCGGCTAGCCCAAGCACCAAGTTCAGGCTCAAACTCAAAACAATGTGGGCAGCCGTACCAAAAAAATTCAATCACCTCAACTTTATTTTTGTTTTCGACTGGCTGTGGGGCAGTTGAAATTCGGTAATCAATACCCTCTTGAATTTTTTGATTGCCTGGCTGTAGATTACTGTTAGGCGCTGCTCCACTGGCAACTTGGCCTGCAGTTTGCGCAGTAATTTGCCCTAAGGGTAAAAAACAAAAGACTGCCGTTATCGCTAGAACGCAAAGTTGACGAAAAAAAGATAAGGATGAAATCATGATTTATTTGCTCGAATAATGGTGGGTTTAATACCAAGACCGCTTAATTTATTGGTAATGGGTTTGGTCTCTTCTGCAGTTGGGAAGGGGCCAATGCGAACTCGCCAGACAACATTACCATCCACTGTTGCCTCACTCATTTGCGCTTGAATTCCCTGCATCGCCAAGTTTGCCTTTTGGGCATCGGCCTCTGCTTGTTTGCTGTAAGCGCCTATTTGAATAAAAAAAGTTGCTTCAGTGGTTTTATTCTCAGGCGATTTTTGCTCAGGCTTTTGCTCAGGCTTTTTGCCATTAGCTATATCGCGTATGGGGTCGGAACTGGCCTCTGCATTAGTAGCTGGTTTTTTGCTTTGTAAGGGCTTATTTAAGTCTAATGGTGGGGGCGCACTCGAAGCGCCCTCTTCTTCAACTGGCACAACTGGCTTAATCGTCAAGGGTAAATTGGGTGCACGAATTCCTGGCTTTTCTTGTGGCGGCGTTTTGGATAAATAAAAAGCCACTCCTAAAGCTAAAACTAGTCCGATTGTTAGCCCTAGAATTAAACCTAGTATGGTGCCCCCAAACTCTCTCGTCGATTTCACTTTCATCCCCTCATCTTACATTTTGCTGGGGGCTGATACCCCTAAAATAGCTAAGCCATTTTGAATTACCTGACGGGTCGCCGCTAACAAAGCTAGGCGAGCAGTTTTTAATTCGATATCGTCTACTAAGACACGATCTGCATTGTAAAAGGTATGAAAATCGCCCGCTAAATCGCGTAAATAAAAGGCAAGCGCATGGGGGGCTAAATCTGCCGCGGCAGTAGCGAGTAATTCTGGGTATTCAGCTAAGCGACGCAACAGATGATCAGCGGCTTTACTGCTCAATAGACTGAAGTTTGCCTTAGCTAAATCAGCAGGTGAGCCATGCCACTGCGCCAGAATGGAACAAATTCGGGCGTGGGCATACTGGACATAAAAAACTGGGTTTTCGTCGTTCTGTTGTAATGCTAAATCAACATCAAAAATAAACTCGGTATCGGCTTTGCGTGAAATGAGAAAGAAGCGAACTGCATCACGGCCTCGTTGTAAGGCCAGTTCACGCTCCTCCTGTGTCATGGCGTCATGGATGCCGCCTGACCATTCAATTAAATCGCGCACTGTGACATAAGATCCGGCTCGTTTCGATAATTTCACGACTTCGCCATTGCGCATCACCGTCACCATTTTATGCAAAACATAGGCTGGGTAATTACTCGGAATAGACCACTGACGTTGCTGTGCCACCCCCTGCAAACCCGCGCGGACGCGCATGATAGTGCCGTGGTGATCGCTACCCTGAATGTTAATAACCTGCTGATAACCCCGCTGCCATTTACTCGCATGGTAGGCAACATCGGGTACAAAATAGGTATAGCTGCCGTCAGATTTGCGCATCACCCGATCTTTGTCGTCGCCATCTGTGGTCGTTTTGAGCCACAAAGCGCCATCCGCTTCATAGGTTTTGCCGGCGCCCTCTAAGTCAGCGACAATTTGCGCTACGCTACCATCAGCATACAAGGAAGACTCTAAGTAGTACTGATCAAATTGCACCCCGAAAATAGTTAAATCGAGATCTTGTTCTGCCCGTAAATAAGCAACCGCAAATTGCCGAATGGATTCAAGATCAGTCTCTGACTGCTGCTCTGGTAAAGCGCGATATGCGGTTGCAATGTCGGCAATGTACTCGCCGTTATAAGCTAGCTCTGGCCATGCACTGTCGCCTGGCTTAAGCCCGCTTAAGCGCGCCTGAACTGAGAGGGCTAAGTTGGCAATTTGTACGCCTGCATCGTTGTAATAAAACTCGCGATGTACTGCTAGACCTTGTGTGCTAAGTAAATTAGCAATGGCATCTCCTAAGGCCGCCTGTCGTCCATGGCCAACATGCAATGGCCCGGTAGGATTGGCGGAAACAAATTCGATCATCACTTTTGCTGGCTTTGCATTCGCCGCTGGAGGCGCTAACTTCGCTAAGCCAAAGTGCGTTTGCTCAACTAAAATTGCTTTGATGACAGCTGTTTTAGCTTGATTGGTCAGCCGAAAATTAATAAAACCAGGCCCAGCGACTTCTGCAGAAGCAATGAAGTCAGCATAATTGGCTTGGGCTGCCAAATGACCAATTAATGTTTGCGCTAAATCACGCGGTTTAAGTTGCCAGAGCTTTGCTACTTGCATGGCAATATTACAGGCTACATCACCATGATCAATCGACTTTGGCCGTTCGAGTTGGGGCACTGGTAA
>CAILUH010000267.1 GCA_903837335.1 uncultured beta proteobacterium
AATTATCTTTAATTCACCGGTGGTTGTCTCAACTAGGGCGGTAAGGCTTTCAACCCAGTCGCCATCATTGCAATAAAGTAGTCCATCTATATGCCGAATTTCTGCTTTATGAATATGCCCACAAACGACCCCATCGCAATTGCGCATTCGGGCTTCGCGGGCCATCATATGTTCATAGTCAGCAATAAAGCTAACGGCATTTTTTACTTGGTGCTTTAAATACTGAGATAAAGACCAGTATTGCAAGCCCATCTTCATACGCAGATGATTGAAGTAGCGGTTCAGATGAAGAATGAAGGTATACAGGCTATCGCCAACGTAAGCCAGCCATTTAGCGTATTGCATTACCCCGTCAAAGAGGTCGCCATGGGTAATCCACAGCTTTTTCCCATCGGCTGTCACGTGAATGCATTCTTCTACTACCTTGACGTCTCCAAATGACAGGCCAAAAAATTGGCGGGCACTTTCATCATGGTTACCGGGGATGTAGATTACTTCTGTACCTTTACGGGCTTTGCGTAGTAATTTTTGTACGACATCATTGTGTGATTGGGGCCAATAAAATGATTTTTTTAAGCGCCAACCATCGATAATATCGCCTACTAAATAAAAGGTATCTGCTTCGTTGTGCTTCAGAAAATCGAGAAGGTAGTCAGCTTGGCACCCTGTTGTTCCGAGGTGCACATCTGAAATCCAAATAGCTCTGTAGTGCTGCATGGAAGTTCATTAAGCCACTCAGTTATGTAAGTAGCATGACAGTTTCATGTCATTTTTATGACTTTTTTCAAATCTATGATTGCTAAATGGCTAATCCATTTTCATTTTCAATCTTCTTTACCTTAAGTAGAATAACTTGGCATATTGTTCGCGGTATGCTTACGCTTTGTTTTCTATTTCCTTTTCTTAGTAGTGAGGAAAAAGCGCAGCAGATTCAAAATTGGACTCGCAAGTTATTAGCTTTACTCGGTATACGCTTACATCTAGTTAATGCAGATTTTTTTCCAAAGGGCCCTTGCTTATTAGTTGCAAATCATATTTCCTGGGTTGACATACAAGCGATAATGGCATTTAAGCCTATGCGTTTTGTCGCTAAGTCAGAAGTTGCTAGGTGGCCACTTTTTGGTTGGATGGCAATTCAATTGGGTACTTTATTTGTGCGTAGAGATAGCGCACTTCATGGTCGTAAGGTTGCGCAAGAAATGGCACCGATTCTTGAGCAGGAACCTATTTGTATTTTTCCGGAGGGCACTTCTACAGATGGCACCGTTGTGTTGCCCTTCAAAACGAGTTTATTTGAGGCAGCCGTGCTCAGCAATATACCGGTTTCGATGGTGGTAATTCGGTATTTTAGTGAGACAACAAATGGGCTTCAGCCATCCTGTGAAGCCGCTTTTATTGGCGAGATGGGATTAGTAGAGTCTATTTTTAAGATTCTACAAGCCAGACCATTATTGGTCGTACTTGAATTCCTACCATTAGCCCCACAAGGCATAGACCGTAAAGCCTTGGCAGAATTTACGCGCAACCAAATTGCGGTGAAAATCCATGAAAAATTGCCCAATGCTCCTAAATTAGACCTTCTATCTGCAACTTTACGGTGAAATTGCTCAGCCCATGTAAAATAGCTACCTTGTCGGGGCGTAGCGCAGCCTGGTAGCGCATCTGCTTTGGGAGCAGAGGGTCGAAGGTTCGAATCCTTTCGCCCCGACCATGATTCTTTAGTCCAGCAGTTCGTGTTTCTATCTGCCCATAGCTCAGCTGGATAGAGCAACGCCCTTCTAAGGCGACCTACAGTGCTCATCTGCGCTTTAATTACAACAATACAGATTGCTTTATGGCTAATAAATATATAGCTTCAGAGGTTTTGTACAGCTGAATATCAAACCTTGTACCAAACTTATTTATACACGAAATCCTAGCCAAATAGGGTAGTTTATAAATAAATCCTGACCAAATCCTGACCAAATTGGAGAGCAGTTTGGGCATCAGCCTAGAAAGTGGCGTGTCCCATTACTTGCCCACCCCAAAGAAAAATTAGGTTTTCTGGTTTAGGTCTTTTTCTACTTGCTGAAAGAGTTTTGACGGGCTAAGCTCTAACACTGCAGCCAGCTTCTGTATAGTCTCTAAAGAGGGTTGTTTTTGACCCAATTCCAACGAACTAATAAAGGTTCGCCTTAAACCCGCTTCTAGTCC
>CAILUH010000268.1 GCA_903837335.1 uncultured beta proteobacterium
CGCCCCGAGTGGTGTATGAAACAGGTATACCAATCGAAGGGTTGGCGGGTATCAATGAATATTGTAAATAAGGCACAACTTGCCAATGTTCAGAGCTAAATTTATATACGACATTAGCAATTTGCGAATTATTTTGTAACAAAGGGGTATTAAACGTATTCGCATTATTAGGGCTAAATGAGCCGACATAGCTAATATCAAGCTGATGGCTTTGATTCATTTTGTAACTAGCTGAGGCACCCAGCCAATTATATTTTCCTGAATACGCGCCATCATTGAGTGTTAAAGACAAAGCGATCTTATCTTGAGTGTGATTAACCTGAATGCCGCGGGTAATGACATTCGTTTGGGCCCATAAAATGCCACGGGCAATATTTAAGTTTTGATAGGTAAAGCCAGACTCATAACCGCCCATGGCTTGCAGTTTGCCTATTAATGCAGACCAATTGCTATTGGGCACATAGGCCGCATAAACCTGGGGGATATAACCATAGGTGTCGTTGGTGTAAAAACTCGCTCGTTTGTAAGGCGTACCCAATCCTGGAAAACTATATAAACCGGCTTTCATAAAAAATTGAGCTACCCCCGTATTTTTTTGCAAAAGGAGCTGCGCATTCGCAACATCGGCAGTTGTGCTTGGATAGCCTGGCGTAACATTAGTTTGAGTAACGCCTAGGCCGCTGACTGCAGCTGAGGCAATCCATTCGCCATATTGCCCTAAATCAATTGCCAGCCCCTTGCTGCTAAATTCCAGCGCGTTGTCCATATTGACGCCTATTTGAATACTATCGGTTGGGGTGTTGGAGATAAAGGACTGGTGAATCGCCGTTTGGCAAAAGCCGCTATTGGCAATAAGCCCTAGGGCTGCTGCCAAAATATTACGGCAAATTGACGGATATTTTTTAGAGTGCAAGCTTTGCTTTAGAAGATGTTTGAATAGCAGCGGAAGCGAAGAGGACGAGCCCAACCCCCGGCACTGGCAGTACTTGGGTTTGGCTGCTTCGTTCCCGACCTGACCAGGTTACCAAGCCACCATGCGAGGAGGCCCGTCCACCCACATTTTAGCCTTGTTCGAATACCTATGGCAGTATTAGGATTGGTTCGCACCAAGGGCGGTAAAAAATGAATATGAGCTTAGTCAGAATCGCGTTAATGTCGATGATGGTCGGCCTTAGTGGAATTGGTTTCTGCTTAGCTCAAGCTAACCCTCCCGCGGCTTTAGAAGGCGATATTGATTTAGAAAATATCAAGCTACCCCCAAGGGATATAAAAGATATTCTCAGCATTCTAAGTACTACAAAACAAGACACAGTCTTAATTGATAAAGCCAAAAAAATCCTCACAATTCCAGTGCCTGATTCAAAGGATAGTGAAACTTTAAATCATTACTACTATCGTCAAGCCACGGCTCAGCAAGTACTTGAAAATCCTACGGCAGTAGTGATGAATTTAAAAAAAGTAGTGTTTGAGTACCCTAGTAAAGACTTGGAATTACAAGTAGACGAAAACCAGGCATATGCCAATGCTGAAAGAGAGCTTGGTCATCTTTTAGTGGCACGAAAAATATACGAAGGAAATGTATCTAAGCTTCCACTTATGAAAAACGAAGGTACGATTCTTTCGCAATATAGAAGTATTGCAGGGATCTGCGCCCAAATGGGAGATTTTGATTGCGTAAAATCTTCGCTTAATGAAATTGAAGTAATCATCTATCAAACCAGAAGATTTAGAAATGTGAACCCAATCCGTCAAGCAAACTGGGAAGCTGGTTATGAATCGACCAGAGCGAGATTATTTGATATGGAAAGTAAGTATATTGAGGCGGAAAGAAGTTATGCAAAAACGCTCAAACTCAATCAGCAAGTTCTTGATGGCAATAAAAGTAGTGGCAAAGATGCCTTAGATATTGAACAACGCGTTTTCCAAGATTCAACGACAAATCAAAGCGGTTTTTATTTGACTAAGATAGGAACGCAGAGAAGGATAGCCTTATCTTTTTTAAAGCAAAAAAAATTAGTTGATGCGGAATATTGGGGCCGTGAAGCCTTATTTCTGTCCATTAATCGCACTGGGGTTAATTCCTCGACAACTAGCGCCTGTTTAAATACCCTTGCTAGAATAATTTCTGAGCAAGGCCGCCAAGCTGAAGCCGTTTTATTAGCTAATGCTGCTCTGGCCTCCGCAGAAAAGTCGACTAATTTTGCCGGCTCAGTTGTGATTGCGGAAGCTCGGCGTACTCTTGCTTCGGTACTTGTGGCAGATAGAAAATATGCTGAAGCAGATAAAGTCTTCGAGCAAATGGCCTCTGGCCTAAAAGCTGATCCCGAAATAGCCGCTCGATTTGATAAGAACAATATCGATTGGGTGCTAGCCATGCTTAAAACCAATAAAGCAGCCCAAGCCACCCAAATGACTGATGTGCTTCTCAAGCAGGCAGTGGGCCGGATGGATAAAAACTCGGCTAACCTAGCTATGACCCGCGCTTTTCATGCCTCAGCATTACAAGCCGATGGTAAAAGTAGTCCGGCAGCTAATGAATTTAAACAGTCCATCCCTATTTTGATTAATCAAGCCCAAAATGATGCCGAGAACGCAACAGGCAGCTTTATTCAGACCCAGCGCCTCAATTTTGTCTTGAGTAATTACTTGGGACTTCTTGCCCAAACGGCTAAAGCAAACCCCTCTCAATCTGGTGATGCTGCTGCCGAAGCCTTCCAAATTGCTGATGTGGCCAGGGGCAGTGGGGTGCAACGCGCCTTAACCGAGAGTGCCGCGCGCGCTTCGATTAAAGACCCGCAATTGGCGACTTTAGCGCGTCAAGAGCAAGATTTACAGCGGCGGATTAATACCTTATCCGATTTGTTAACGGGCCTCTTATCTGCCCCTGTCAATCAACAACTGCCCGGCGTACAAGCCAAGCTTAAAGCCGATATTGATACCTTTAAAGCCCAGCGTGACCCGATTAAAAAAGAGATTGAGAAGAAGTTCCCCGACTACGCGGAGTTAGTTGATCCAAAGCCAGCGACCGTTGAGCGTACCCAAAAGTTACTCAAGCCCAATGAAGTTCTAGTGTCTTGGTATTTTGCTGATGCGGTAGGTTATGTCTGGGCGATCAGTAAAGATGCTCCGGTACAGTTTGTGCAATTACCCATTGGCAGAGCGCAAATCGCAAAAGAAGTCGCGCAACTGCGTAAATCCTTAGATCCTGGTGTCACCACAATTGAAGAGATTCCGCCCTTTGATGTGGCGCTCGCTAATCAACTCTATCAACAGATCCTAGCCCCCGTAGAGTCGGCTCTAAAGGGTAAAAAAGTCATGATTGTCGTACCCCACGCTGAACTAGGGCAGTTGCCTTTATCGGTGCTAGTCACTAAAGCCACGACCCAACCACTCAAGGCAGGAACTCCTTTTGCAAGCTATAAGACTGTGCCTTTTTTAACCAAAGACATTGCCATTGCCCAGATACCATCGGTCACGGCCTTAACAGCATTAAGAAGTCTGCCTGAGGGGGATTCCAGCCGCAAGAGCTTTATCGGTTTTGGTGACCCGTACTTTAGTGCTACCCAAGAAAAGCAAGCTGATAAAGCCAAAGGGACGCAGTTAGCTACTAGAGGCATTCCCTTAGCGCTTAGGAGCGCACCTAAAACAGCGGGTGTCAGCTCTGCTGAACTAGCCCTTTTACCAAGACTACCGGATACAAGTCTTGAGATTGAAGATATTGCCAAAGTGGTAGGAGCTGGGCCAGATGACATCTTTTTACATCAGCAGGCTAGTGTAAAGCAAGTGATGTCAATGGATCTGTCTAACCGTAAAGTGGTAATGTTCTCTACCCACGGTTTAGTTCCAGGAGAGCTTAATGGTTTAACCCAACCAGCACTCGCTTTATCGTCACCGGATGTCACGGGAGATAAGGATGATGGACTGCTCACCATGGATAAAGTCATTGGGCTAAAACTCAATGCCGATTGGGTGGTTCTATCGGCTTGTAATACCGCGGCTGGCGAAGGCGCTGCCTCTGAAGCAGTATCGGGCTTAGGTAGAGCCTTCTTCTTTGCCGGAACCAAAGCACTTTTAGTGTCAAACTGGCCCGTAGACTCAGTCGCTTCAAGGCAACTGATGACTGATCTTTTTAAACGTCAACAAGACAATAAGGCCTTAGCTAAACCCGAAGCCCTAAGACAAGCGATGCTTGCACAAATCGATCAAGGTGGAATGAAAGACGGCAGTACGATGAAATACAGTTATGCCCACCCACTTTTTTGGGCGCCGTTTATGGTGGTGGGGGATTGAGTTGGAAGTGATTCAATGATAAAAAAGAAACTATGGATACTATCTGGCTTACTAATTTTGCTGCCTGTTTGCTCATCTGCCTTTCAAATTTATGCCACTGGAACAGGCGTGGAAGATTGTCTCTATGTTCCCAGTCCCGAAAAGTTTACCGATGACTTACAAAAGCTATTAGTTGAAAAAGGAGTTGACGTTACTGTAGTCA
>CAILUH010000269.1 GCA_903837335.1 uncultured beta proteobacterium
AGGTGTTAACGAAGTTGAGCTCGCCAGTCTGACGGCCGAGGGCGCTTTTCAGCCCTAAGTTTTAAGGTGATTTTAAGAACAGCTCTTGCAAATCATTCAAGTACCGCAAACCCAGTGCAGTAGGTTTAAGGGTAGCGGGATAACTATCGAGCAAACCTTTAGCAGTTGCCCGTTCAATTTCTTTGCTAATCGTTTGGAGCGATAAGCCAGTACGTTCGGCAAAACTGGTAGTGGCGACACCAGCAGGCAAACGCAGTGCATTCAACATAAATTCAAACGGGATTTCATTGGGGGTCAGTTCACGGGCTTCAATCAGCGCATGGCCTTGTTGTTCCATGGCTTGCATATACGTTTCTGGATGACGTTCACGTACTTGACGCGTAATTGAATGGGGTAGTGAAATCTTGCCATGTGCGCCTGCGCCAATACCCAAATAGTCACCAAATTGCCAATAATTGAGATTATGTTTGCAAGCTTGTTGAGGCTTGCTATACGCCGAGACTTCATAACGTGCATAACCCGCATCTGTAAGTAGAGCAAGGTTACTATCAAAAATTGCATCACTTACGTCTTCGTCGGGTAGCGCAGGCGGCTGGCTAGCAAATAAAGTATTTGGTTCTAAGGTAAGTTGATACAGTGAGAGGTGAGTAGGGTTAAAACTCAGCGCCGTACGAACATCAGCAGTCGCATCGGCAAGACTTTGTTGTGGCAAGGAGTACATTAAGTCAAGGTTAACGGCTTGAAAATGCGTCTGGGCAATCTCAATCGCGTGTCTTGCTTGGGCGCCATTGTGAATGCGACCCAAGGCCTTGAGCTGAACGTCATGAAAGCTCTGAATACCTAGTGAGATGCGATTGATTCCACTAGCAGCAAAGGCCGCAAACTTATCGGCTTCAACAGAGCCTGGGTTAGCTTCAAGGGTAATTTCAGCAGCAGGATCGAGCGGCACCAAGGCACGAATGCTTGAGAGTAACCATTCCAAACCAGCCGGTGAAATTAAACTAGGGGTGCCCCCGCCAATAAAAATGGTTTGTACTTTACGCCCCCAAACACGGGGTAATTCTGTTTGTAAATCTTGAATGAGTGCGCGCAAGTAACGCGCCTCATCAAAACCTGCATCTTTAATTTGATGGGAATTGAAATCACAATAGGGACATTTTTTTTCACACCACGGAAAATGAATATAAAGCGATAAAGGCGGCAGAGCGACTAGCTTAATTGGCATGCCAAATTGACTAGTAGTTGCTGTAAGGCTTGACCGCGATGACTAAGGCGATTTTTTTCAGCTGGCGGTAGTTCAGCCACTGTTTTGCCTAGGCTCGGTAAATAAAAATAGGGATCATAACCAAAACCATTGAAACCACGGGGCTGATCAATGATTTCACCATCCCAGCGGCACTCGACGATGAGGGGGGTGGGGTCATCAGCAGAGCGCACTAAAACAAGTGCGCAGACATAATGTGCAGCGCGATTGGTTTGATTTTTTAATTCGGTGAGGAGCTTGGCATTGTTGCGCTCGTCATTGGCAGGTTCATTTTCAGTGGCAGCGTAACGCGCTGAGTGAACCCCCGGGCGATTATGAAGGGCGCTGACACAAATACCCGAGTCGTCTGCTAGCGTTGGTAGGCCACTGAGATGGCTTGCATGGCGGGCTTTAGCAAGGGCATTTTCGGCGAAAGTAAAAAAAGGTTCTGCAGCAGCCGGTATTCCCAATTCCGTTTGTGATTGCACGGTAATGTTGAGTGGCGCTAATAATTGTCGAAACTCACGCACTTTACCAGCGTTGTGAGATGCGATTAATAGTTGCGTTAGCGGTATCAAAGCTGCTACCAAGCGTTAACTGGGAATGACTTTTTTACTGAGGGCATTTTTTTGCTCTTGAGTTAAGAGCGCAATACCCTGTTGTGCTAAATCGAGTAAAGCATTTAACTCATCTCGAGAAAAGGGCGAGCCTTCAGCAGTGCCTTGCACTTCGATCATTCCACCTTGACCATTCATCACCACATTCATATCCGTATCGCAAGAGGAGTCTTCGGCGTAATCTAAATCTAATACGGCTACGCCTTGATAAATACCTACTGAAATAGCGGCGATACTATCTTTAATCGGATCTAGCTGTGGATCTGCGCTAATTTTGCCGTTTTGAATTAACTGGTTGACTGCATCGCGGGCGGCGACATATGCACCCGTAATAGCAGCGGTACGCGTGCCGCCATCAGCTTGCAATACATCACAATCTAAATGGATGGTGCGCTCGCCAAGTAGTTTTAAATTAAAAACACTGCGCAAAGCTCGCCCAATCAGGCGCTGAATTTCTTGCGTGCGACCGCTTTGTTTGCCACGCGCTGCCTCGCGATCGCCGCGAGTATGCGTGGCCCTTGGCAGCATCCCATATTCTGCAGTGACCCAGCCTTCCCCAGAACCTTTTTTATGAGGGGGAACCCGTTCCAAGATGCTGGCCGTGCACAGCACTTTGGTATCACCAAATTCAACCAGTACCGACCCTTCAGCATGTTTGGTGAATCCGCGCGTAATCGTCACCTGACGGAGTTCATTCGCCAGCCGGTGGCTTGGCCGCTGGCTAGCTTGATTTGCTGGAGTTGTGCTGAGACTCATGACTTTAATTCCTTATAGGGAGAATGCGATTTAGTAATTACAATGCCTACATGATATCGAGCATGACTGGTTATGGTAGCGCTTCTCGGCAAGTATCCCTTGGCGGCG